>JAMJQV010000254.1 GCA_023554435.1 Gemmatimonadota bacterium
ATCACCTTTGACGACGGCTACCGGGACAACCTCGAACAAGCCCTGCCGGTTCTCCGGGAGCGGGATCTGCCGGCGGTCTTGTTCGTGGCTACGGAGAACATCGATCGAGAGGAACCGTTCTTCTGGGATTCGGCCGCCTACTTCTTCCGCCACACGATCGTGGCAGAGGCAGATCTGCCGGTCGTGGGCGCCCGTTCGTGGGGTTCGACCCCTTCACAGGTGTGCGCCGAGTGGATTGAAGCAGCCAAGCGGATGCCCCAGAGTCGGAGAGCGGAAGCGACCGAACAGCTCGGTCAGGTGCTCGGCGTCGCAATGCCCGATGCGACCGGTGGCACCGGCTTGCTGTCGTGGGACCAAATCCGCAGGATGGCCGGCAACGGCTTCGCCATCGGTTCACACACGCTGAGCCACGCGATCCTCGCCGAGCTGGCACCATCGGAAGCGCGCAGGGAGCTGGCCGGATCGCGACGGCGCCTGGAGGAGGAGCTGAACGTGCCGGTACGGGCTCTGGCATACCCCAACGGGACCACGCTCGACTTCAATCAGCAGGTCGAGGCGTTGACGAGGGAGGCGGGCTACTCGGCGGCCTTCACGCTGGTTCCCGGTCCCGCGAGATCTCCGGACGTACGGTCAAATCCGATGGCCATTCGCCGGATCGCTTTGTATCTCCCCGACGGAGATCGTCGCTTCCGCGCCAAACTCGCCGGGGGTGGTCGGGTCAAGTCGAGCTTGTCCTAGAGCCCCGAACCCCGTTGTCCGCACGGAGCATCGAGACATAGAGGTCGCCCAGAAGCTCCGACTGATGCTTCACATCGAAACGTTCCCTCGCAACGTCTCGGCCGGCCAGTCCCATCACGTGAGCTTTTCGGCGATTGGTCAGCAGCTCCAGACACGCGTCAGCCAGCGCCTCCTCGTCGGCAGGCGGTACCAGCAATCCGGTCACGCCGTCGACCACCATCTCCGGGAGGCCACCCACGTTGCTGGCCACAACCGGAAGGCCGGCCGCCATGGCTTCCGCCACCACGGTGGGAAGCACGTCGTCGAGTGTGGGAAGGACGAAGAGGTTGGACATCGCCAGCAGATCGGCGATATCGCTCCGGGCTCCCGTGAACACGACATGGCCGTCGAGCTGCAGGTCGGTTGCCTGCCTGCGCAGCGCGGGGCCTTCATCTCCATCGCCGACGATGACCAGCTTCGTGTCGGGCATCGAAGGGAGAATGCCTGCCAGTGCTCCTATCAGGTGCCGGTGGCCCTTGGGTTTGCGCAACACGGCCACCGTCACGATGACGGGGGCATCCGGTTGGATCCCCAGCTTGTGCCGCAGTGAGAATCCAGCCGGCTCGTCTCGTGGACCGAAGGCAGCGAGATCGACGCCGTTGTACATCGTGATCACCCTGTCAGGAGGCAGCCTCCCGTAGTCCAGGTGATGGAGGCGACCCGCCTCAGAAACGGTGATGACCATTGTGTTCATCCGACGCAGGGACCACCAGTTGAGCTTCGCCCGCCATGCGTCGCGCGTCCCCGGAGCAGGAACGTTGAACGTGTGGAGGGTCGATACGCACGGGATCCTCAACACTCGAGCAGCCACGCCGCCGAGGATGATGGAGAACTCGAGTTGGGTGTGAAGCAGATCCGCGCGAGACGCGCGGAGATACCGAATCACGCGGGGGAGGGCGCGCGGATCGCGGAGACGCTCGACCCAGACCATGTCGACTGGGATTCCGAGCTTCTGGATCTCGCCCGCAAGTGGATTCCCCCCTCTCTGTTGCAGCACGGCCACACGAGGCTCGAAGCGGCCACGATCGAGATGCTCCAGATTCGAGAGGAGCACGCGTTCCGCGCCGCCCATGCCGAGCGAGTCGATCAGGTAGACAATACGGATCGGCATCGGGTCCCCCACACGCGCCGATGTCCGGCGCCACTTCGCAAGGACTGCCCGTGATCTTCCCAGAAGATCCCGAATCCTTTTCACCTCGCGCTTCTCCTGTCTGATCCAGCATCCACTCGCCGCGTGATCGTGATGCAGGTGCGGCGGATCCGCACGTTAGCTGCCGGGGGTGCACGTTCGGACGGGCCCTCTTCGATTCCGACGGCGCACCCGGGGAGCGGTTCGGGTTGCCGGACGTGCCGAATATGCTCACGAATGCACATGGGGCA
Source organism: Gemmatimonadota bacterium (assembly GCA_023554435.1). GTDB lineage: Bacteria > Gemmatimonadota > Gemmatimonadetes > Palauibacterales > Palauibacteraceae > Benthicola. The sequence continues at coordinate 2,158 of JAMJQV010000254.1, forward strand.
ACATGATCCTCCCGGGCGCCGAAATGCCGACCGCGGGCGACGCCCGCGGCCGAGCCGTCGTAGGTGGGGTATCGGAGTCGCCCTTGTGGCGGTGGCTGCCGTCCTTGCGATCGCTGCCATCTGCGTCCTCGACAGCTCCGCAGTTGAGGACGGAGCAGCCGGCGCTCCGGCCACATACGCTCCGCTGCACGAAGTGAGCGACGGCGAAGACCCGCCCTCGTCAGACGCTGACTCGTCCACAACGTCCACGACGTTGACGACGGCGGCTCCGGCGACCTCTCCTGTCCCTGCGCAGACGCCGTCGACCACGACAGTGGCGCCGCCGCCCGATCCCGCCGAACGTTCGACGCAGGTATTCGCGGCAATGAGTCCCTTCAATATTCCAATCGCAGACGATCCCGTTCTGGATACGAACAGCGGCCGCATCTCGGCCGCTCTCGGTCAGAAGGCCGTGGCCGATCTCTACGAATTCGGAATCGCGATCTACGAAGTGGATGAGTCGACGAACCCTGTTGCGGTGACGTGCACCGAGCCGTGGGGCACGTGTCCGCTGGAGGGTGGCCTCCACCGGATCCCGGTGACTGCACAGCCAGCTCCCGGAGACGACGGCACCCTGGTTGTGATCGACTGGTCGGAAGGCAGGACCGTCGAACTCTGGCAGGCCGTCCAACGCTCGGAAGATTCGTGGAGCACGTCGTGGGGCACAACGACGCCCATCGACGGGACCGGCATACCCGACGTCTTCGGGAACGGCGCAGGGGTGTCACACCTAGCCGGCGTGATCCGAGTCGAAGAGATCGCACAAGGACGAATCGACCACGCTCTCGTGTTTTCGACCAATAACGCATGCCGTGACGTCTACCGGTTCCCGGCCACGAAGACTGATGGGAAATCAAGCCGGATCGACTGTGTGGCTGAAGGCGCCCGCATCCAGCTCGATCCCGCGGTGGCGCTCGACGGCCTCGGTCTCACGCCCGCCGAACGGGCCATCGCCCAGGCACTGCAGACGTACGGCGCGTATGCGATCGACACCGGCGGGACGCCCATGGCGTTCTACTTCGAGATCGCATCGGATGCAACGCCGAGTGACCCCGGATCCGTCTACACCGGCTCGGGACTCCTCAACGACTACTTCGTTCTCGACGCCATCCCGTGGGAGCACCTGCGCGTCCTCAACACCTGGGACGGTTCGTAGGCCCGCCGTCATCGAATGCGGGCGCCTCCACGGACCGGCCGGCTCGTGACGGTCGGCGCACACGCATCTTCGGCCTCCACCTGCTGAGGCCAGCCTATCGAACGGCTTGATCGAGCGGACTCGCAAGCGGGTCGGGCGTCGTTCCGGGCTCGGCGCCGTCAGTGGTACCGAGGCTCTCGTAGACCGACAGAACATCGCGGGCGATATCTCGCCATCCGAAGCGCGCTGCAGATTGTTCGCGAGCAGCCCTCCCCATCTTCTCGGCCACATCCGGATTCGTGAGCAGATGGCGCAACGCATGCGCCATTTCCTCGGAAGCACCCTGGGAGACCAGAATTCCGGTTGTCCCATTCTCCACGGCCTCGGGTATCGACCCCACGGCGGTTGCCACCACCGGCCGGCCGGCGGCGAACGCCACTTGGATGGCTCCGCTCTGTGTGGCGGTGCGGTAAGGAAACGCGACAACATTCGCCAAGGCCATCAGGGGCCCGATCTCGTCGATCGGGATGTAGCGCGTGTCGAACAGGACCCGGCTCGAAACACCGAGCTCCTCCGCCTGCCTTCTGAAGTCGTTGACGTTCACGTTGCGGGCCGGATAGCCCACAACCAGCAGCTTCACGTCCTCGAGATCGTTGAGGGCTGCGAACGACTCGATGAGTTCGGGCACGCCTTTGCTCGGCCTGATGGCGCCGAAGAACAGAATCACTCGATCGTCGGGAGACAGTCCATAGCGGCGGCGAGCAGCCGAGGGATCATTCGACGCGGTGGTGAGCAGCTCTTCGTTGCCGTGGCGGATGACGTGGATCCTCTCTCGAGGAACGCCGGTGGTGCGATGGAAACGACTGCGCACTTCTTCACCGAGCACCAAGACGGCATCGAATGGTTCGTAAGCTCGTCGAATGAGCCGTGTCCTGATCCGGTCGGACCAGCGGTACCGGGACTCACGGAACTCGAACTCGTGGCAGATCTGCGCGAGTGTCATGCCGTGAAGGCGCGACAGGAAGAAGCGGGCACCCGGGAAGAGCACATGACCGAATTGAACGACGTCGGCACCCTCGCGGCGCACGTACACGATCACTCGCGTCCATTCCCGCAGAAGCCGCACTGCCCGGGTACCACGACGTGCCGTCCACCAGACTTTCCTCCAGATCCGTCCGATCCGGCTGCGCGGTGGGCTGCGTGTGAGCGCCGCGTCGTACCGTGGCCACAGGCGCATCAATCGCTCGACGGTGAAGTTGTGGGGGAGGGCTTCCAGTTCGTATTCGGTGGCCGTGATCAGGACGACGTCTGCTCCCTCGGCAGCCAGTGCCGAGCACAGCTGATAGGCGAAGTGAACCATGCCGCCTTCCCCAACCGGCTCGATGATGATGATCCTCATCGCGGCCTACAAAGGGCGGCATATGGGGCTCCATTCCTTGCCCCGATCTCGCCGTGTGCCGCCACCTCAGTTGCCCCGTCGGATCATCGCGGTGAGTGTTCTCATGACGATCAGGGCGTCGGTCCAGACGGACCAGTGCTCGATATACCAGTTGTCGCGCCTGACCCGTTCCTCGATCGACGAGTCGCCGACGAGACCGTTGACCTGGGACCACCCGGTGATCCCCGTCTTGACTCGGTGGCGGTCCCGATACCCCTGGATCTCCTCCCCGAACCGGTCCACGAAGAACGGACGCTCGGGGCGAGGTCCGACCAGCGACATCTCGCCACGGATGACGTTGACCAGCTGGGGCAGCTCATCGAGGTGTGTCGCTCTCATGACGCGGCCAACCGGCGTCACACGGCTGTCGTTCTCAACGGTCCAGGTGACGTCGGAATCGTCGTTGACCGTCATGGTTCGGAACTTCAGTATGTCGAACTCCTCACCATTCCGGCCGACCCTCGTTTGCCGGAACAAGATCGGGCCCGGGCTGCTCCGGGCCACGAGCGCAGCGCACACGAGCATCACCGGCGCAAAGATGACCAGGCAGAACGTGGCGACGATCAGATCGATGAGCCGCTTCGTCCAGAGCATGGGACTTCCGGCCGCGGGCGGCCTGATGCGTCGAACCGGGAAACCCGCGAGGTCGGCGTTCAACGACGGCGGCCCCCCGGCAACGCCGAGTTCGAAGAATCGAACGAGTACGTAGAAGTGGGCCCGGGGATCGCTTCTGCGGATCGTCGAAATCATCTCGTATTCCCGAGCTGCTCCAAACGCGAAGACAACGTGACGTGTGTGGTTCCGATTCATGATGTCGGGCAGATCGGTGACCTCTCCCAGGTAAGGCGCGGGCAGGGGGGAGGTGTCGCCACTGTCGACGAACCCGATCGGCCTCAGCCCGTACTCAGGGTGCTCGTCCATCGCGGCGGCGAGACGCTCCGCTGTGGGCCCTGCACCCACAACGATCACCGGCTCGAGCGCCACACCGCGGGAGCGCAATCGGCGCAGGAGGTCGTAGAAGATCGCTCGTTCGACGACGACGAGAGCCAGGATCAGAATCCCTAGCCAGACCGCTTCGCCGAACTGGATGCGCGATCCCGCGATCAGCCCAAAACCGGCCATCGCCAGCGCCACGTTCCGAGCGAGATAGGGAACCTCGTCCGATACTCGGGGGGCAAGGCGACCCGAGCGAAGCCCGGTGCTCCACACCGCTGCAAGGCTGACCGTCACGAACAGGAGCCCGAGTTCGAGATTTAGCTGGGCGATAGCGGCAACGAATACGAGTGTCGCAAGGTCGGCGATACGTGCCGCTGTGTTCACCAGGAATGATGGTGACAGGAGTGTGCGATCTGATGCAGCCCTTGCCAGCCGATCACCGATGGCGGTGTCGGCTCGCGTCCAGCCGGTCTTGATATCGATGTTCACGGCCGCGCCCCGGTGTGTCGGGAGCCCGCATCAGCTACTCCCAATCGGGCCAACCATCGCTCCCCCAATTTGTACCGCCCGCCTTCCAAGCCTTCCCAACCCGGTTCGACCCGTCCCCAAAAAGGCTCGAACCGCCCAGCGCAGCTCCCCCAACCAAAGCTACTTCGTGGGAGTGTACCTGGGACGGCAGTGCATGTGGTTGGGAATTCGCGCGGCCGGTTCGAGCTAGTGCACGTTCTGCGGGACCGACGGACGGCGGCGAGCCGGTGTGAGAGACCAGATGATTCCAACGGCGGCCGTGGTACCCACCACGGCGGCCAATCCGAGCCGCAGGGCATCGCCGACGGTGTGTGGTTCGGCATCGGTCGGCTGGGACTCGACGGCGGCGACCACGAAGGGCTGGTCGAGTTCGCCGATGAAACCTACGCCGTACTCGATGATCGCATCCGCCATCACCCTCACCTCGTGAGGGTCATCTCCCGACACCCGCACGGTGATCATCTGGGATGCAGGTGCGTAGGACGTGCTCACCTCGAAGTCGTCGAGATCATCTCTGTTCCAGCCGAGCCGGACGGCGGCGCCCTCCGTGATTTCGGGTTCTTCGAGGAGCGCCGCATAGGTTTCACCGACGACGCCGCGAGTTATGAGGTCGTAGCTGTACGCCTCGTAGCGCCAGTCCGAAATCTCGCCGGTCGCCATCACGAGGTGGCGTTCGGTAGCCCATTCCTGGGAAGCTTCGCGAAGCAGCAACCAGGAGCCCACAACAGAGACCACCAGGATGAGCGGAACGGCGATCATCGGTCTCCGGATGAGTGCACGGCCCGAGGCGGCCGCTTTCGGCGGCGGCCCGTCACTCTGTTGGGTTCCCGGTGTTGAAGACGCACCGTCGTCGGCGAGGTCATAACGACCTTCGCGTGCCCAGAGATCCAACCCAACTCCGACGGCGAGCACAGTGTAGAGAATCCGCAGATTCGCGGCGTGCAGGAACGCGCTCGCGACCAGCCACGAGACCAGGCCGGAGAGGACGCCGGCCGCCATCAGCCTGATCCATCGGTCCTTGGCCGAGCCGGACTGTCCGGCCACCAGCCATGCGCGCAGGGAAACGAACAAGCCGAAACCAAGGAAGAGCCCCCACGCCAGCAGCCCGAGCGTTCCCGTCTCAGCGGCGATCTCGAGGTAGAGGTTGTGAGCGTCCAGAACCTCGGCCTGGATCCCGAGCTTCCTCTGGTACTCGGGGACGTTCTCACGGAACTCACCGAGGCCGGTTCCGAGGATGGGTTGGTCGAAGAACATCCCGATCCCCGCCCGCTGCGCACCCAGACGTCCTTGCAGCGACGGATCGCCGGCGCCCTGTTCAACTCCGGAGATATCGCTGAGCGTCACCAGGCGCGAGCCGACACCTGGGATGGCGAGAACCACGGCTAGCACTACAGGAGTGAGAATGAGCCATCGAGCGTACTGGCGGCCGGCCATGGCCAGCCAGATGACGACTCCCACTGCTGCAGCAATCAATCCGCCGCGAGACTGGGTGAGATAGATGCCGAATCCAATGGTTATTGCAGCACTGCCGGCCAGCCACCGAGTGAGACCCGGCTTCGCGAGGGCCCACCAGGAGAAGCCGATCGGCAGCACCGCCACAAGGGCGCGAGCCCAGAAGTTGGCATCGGCCAGCGGACCGGTGTGCCGGAGGGTCACCGCCCCGACCTGTGCCGTATCGACGTTCGAGAGGCCCAGGAAGTCCACGGTATTCGCGAACACGAACTCCTGAATCACGGAAAGCGCAGCCAGCGACGCCATCGTTGCGGCAAGGACACCGGTGGCGAGCTTCAGTGAACGACTCGAGCCGACCCACACGAGGATGACGGCGAAGTACACGATGTCCTTGGCGGCATCCACGAGCGTCGCTGTTGCCGTTTCGCTGCCGCCGACCGCCAGGACGGAGAGTCCGGCGACGGCGAGCAGCGCCGAGGCGAGGAGGTAGATAGGAGACCATCGGAGGCGCAGCCGCCCGCGCAGGAACCCCAGGCCCAGCGACGCGATCGCCAGGAGGAGAAGGGGCTGAAACACCGGGATTCCGACGAGTTCGGACGTTATCTCGCTCAGGTTCGTGAGGCTGGCCACGACCAGCAGGGAGATCGCCGCGTCGGGGTACCACAAGCAGACGGGGATGGCGACCGCAGCGGCCAGGGCCGCCACGACCAGCATTGGCGCCATGGTCGGGGCGCCCAGGCGAACGGCGAGCACCATCGCGGCAAGACCCGCTAGGAGCGCAACGAGCGATACCGCGGCGGTGATGCTCCAGAGTTGGCTCCGCTCCATAAGTCGTGTCAATGCTCCGCGGCGTCCGACGCCTCGGTATTGGGGCGTTTCTTGGTGGCCTTGCCCCCGGTCCTTGGTGATTTGGATTTGGAGGTGGCGGCTTCCGTCTTGGTCTTCGCGGTTGGCGAAGGTTCGGGGGTAGACGTCTCCGTCGTCGGTGGTTTGGGTACGGCTGAGTCGTTCGACGATGGGGTAGCGCGATTCTCCCTCCTGCGCTCGTTCAACCTGGCAAGGTGAAAGACTGCCTGTTGAACGGCAACTCCGGCGACCAGGGCAACGAGCCCGAAGATCCCGATCACGATCGGTGTGCTGAGGCCGGATTCCGTCAGATTGCTCGCCCCGCTGCTGACGGGCACCAGTGCATAGGGCAAGACCAGATCCCCGATGTAGGTGGTCGCCTCCTCAACAACGCCGTCCACCATAGCGATCGCAAGATTCGGATCTTCGGATGTGGCAACCACCCGGAGCATGGCGGTGTCGGCTACGACATTCACCTCGAGCTGCACGAATTCGCGTTGGGATTCCGACAGTTCAAAACCGTCGGCGACCTCGGCCTGGAACTCTCCGAGGCGGACGAGTTCGGCGAGTGTGGCGACGATCTGACCCCGGCTGAGGGTTTCGTAGTAGCCGGGAAGCTGCTCCGGGCTCACCGGCTGGCTCGGGAGCACGAGGGCGCTGGAGCGGGCGATCCATTGTGTGGTCGTCCGTTGTGCCACGGCGACTCCGGCCGTGAGGAGGAGCGCGAACACGACGATGCCGGCGATGACGCTCGCAACCGTCGCCTTCGTCAACCGTCGTTGTGATGGCCGGTCGCCGGTGTTGTTCGTCATGCCCAGGTGCTCCTTGCCGGTTTGTCCCACAACGGAGTCTCGCGTCCTGCGATCCACCGGAACCCGCCTCGGATCTGTGCCGCGTTGACGAGGAGGAATTCCGAGAAGGGTGCCAGAACGCGTGCATTCGTCACGAGGCCGATGATCGCTGCTCCGTAGGCAAGCTGCTGACCCCGATGGAGGACCTGCCCGGAACGGTGGGAGTGGCGCATCGATCGCGAAATGAGCCAGATCAGAGGCAGCATGAGCGGTATCGCCAGGTTTCTCAGCACCCGGTGCGAGACGAAGCCAACGGCAAGCCAGCCGCGTCGCGGTGAAGCGAGCTGGGCAAACTCGAGGCATGACTGCCAGGTCCCTGCTGCGATGCGAGACCGCCGGTTGAACTCTTCGCAAACCGAGCCCGTCGTCGCTTCGCTGGTCAGAGCCTCACCGGCGTACTCTGCCGTGTATCCGCGATCGAGCACGTCGCAGGTGAGGTAGAAGTCATCGTTGATGATGTGTTCCGGGATTGGTCGGAACAGGGAGGTCCGAATCCCGAGCAGTTCTCCGGGGGCGCCCATTGTCACCCCAAGATCCGATTCCGCGGTCTTGAGCATGGCCTCGAGGCGCCAGTACAGGCCCTCACCAGCCGCTCGACCGCCGCTGCCCGAGACCGTCTTTGCACCGCTCACAATCCCAACTCGCGGGTCGGCGAATCTGGCGGCGACGGCCGCGAGGGATCCGGGGGCGAGGGCGCAGTTGGCGTCCGTCAGGCACGTGACCTCACCGGTGGCGTTCTGCATGGCGCGATTGATGGCGCTCGTCTTGCCGCGCCGCTCCGGTTCCCACAACGTCTCCACTCCCAGGGCTCTGGCGATCTGGGGAGTCTCGTCCGTCGATCCGTCGGCGGCCACCACGATCTGGAGCCGCTCCTGCGGATAGTCCTGCTTTCTGAGGTCCGCAATCTTCTCCTCGATCACGGCCGCTTCGTTGAGCGCCGCCACGATGACGGTCAAAGTGGGAAGGTCGCGGTCTTCGGGCGGAGCGGATGAGACGGGATCCCCGGTGGTCCGGCGGCTCCGGACCAGCAGCACGGCCGGATAGCCGACGTAGGCCCAGGCGGTTGCAGCCAGCATTCCGGCAAGGGCCGATCGGGCCAGTGACGTCGACGACGCATCTGATCGTATTCGGCCGGCACGATGCCCCGTCATGCTTGGAATGCTCCCACCAGGTGCAGAATTATAGTTACCCCCCGGAAGTGAAGCCATGCGGGCCGCCTTTGTCCAGAGGAAACTCCTGTGCTTGAAGATCTGCCAGTCGATCCGCGACCATGACACCGGCGACGATCCGCGTCGTTCATATCATCCATGCCCTCGGGCCCGGGGGCGCCGAACACACGCTCGTCGAGCTCGCGCTTGCAGCATCCGAGCAGCAGATGGTGCTGTGTGTCGTGAGTCTGATGCCTCTCGGATCGAACTCGTACGCCGGCCGGCTGCGTGAACTCGGTATTGAGGTTCACACCCTGGACCTCGCATCGCGATGGGACCCGCGCGGCCTCGAGCGCGGTCGTCGGACGATCGAGGAGTTCGAGCCGGACATCATTCACAGCCACCTCAAACACGCCGACCTCGTGGGTGCATGGGCCTCACGGCGACTCGGAATCCCGCTGGTCTCCACCTTGCACCTCATCGAGCACGCGCCGACCGCCGTTGGGCGGGGGAAACGCTGGCTTGCTGCCCAGGCGCGACTGCTTGCGGCGTCGAGGACGATCGCCGTTTCGGAGCCACTTCGTGATTGGTATCTCGATACGTTTCGGGCCGATCCGGCTACGGTCGTCCGGATCCCGAATGCCGTAGCGAGTATCGATCCGGCGAGCGACGGCGACCGTCTCGCCGTTCGTCGGGAGATGGGCGTCCGTCCGGCCGCGATCCTCGCTGTGACGATCGGTGTACTCCGCCCGGAGAAGGGGCACACGCAGCTGCTGGCGGCTGTCGAACGGATCCGTTCAGACATCGATGTTCAGTTCGTGATCGTAGGCGATGGTCCGGAGCGGGCTGCACTCGAAGCGGAAGCTCTTCGCTCGGGCTTGATGCCCGATCGAGTGGTGTTCGCCGGTTTCCGAGACGACGTCCCTGCCGTGCTCGCCGCCTCCGATCTTGTGATTCATCCGAGCCTCGAAGATGCGCTCCCGACGGCGCTCCTCTACGCCCTGGCCGCCGGTGTTCCCGTTGTGGCCTCCGATGTCGGGGGGATACCGGAGATCGTCACACCCGGGACCGGCATCCTCGTCCGTCCCGGGAGCGCCGATGCACTCGCCGAGGGTGTGCAGGAGATGATCGAACGGTTGCCAGCCGACGACATGCGGGCAGCGGCACGCGCTCGTTTCCGACAGGAGTACGAGGTTTCGATCTGGGCATTGCGGCTCCGCACCCTCTACGACGAGGTGCTCGCCGAATACCGAGAAACGCTTCACTAGCCGCTCTCCGGGTCAGTTCACAGCGGATCGACGGCCGCTGGCAGGTCCTACACGTCGACCTCATCGGTTCTGGCATCGCTGCGAGAGAGCGTCGCGCGAATGAGTTCTCTGACCTGTGGGCCCTCGAGGGCAGCTACCACCGCGAAGTAGCCGAGGGCCCCGGCGAGGACGGCTGCAGTGAGATGCACAATCGATGACGTTCCGGCGGTGAGGTACATGGCTGCTCCAGCCATCACGGCGAGTGCGATGCTGCCCAGAGCCGCCGTACGCCACTGCACAACGATCAGCGATATCGGAACGTCGAGGAAACGTGAGATTACGATGGTGCGAACGATCCGAGTCACGGTCCTCGCGGTGAGGTGGGCGAGCGCAACACCGACCAGACCGTATTGCACACCGATGAGGAGCGCTGGCACCAGCAGCGCCAGATGGAGCAGGTTGAGTCTGAAGAGCAGGCCCGGCCGGCCGACCGCTTTGTACACGTCCCCGGCGGCGGCCATCATTGAAGCGACGAGTACGGAGATCGCGAGCACCCGCATGACGGGGATCGCGTCGGCCCACTCGGGCCCGAGGGCCACGTGAACCAAGGGATCGGCGACAATCGCCATCCCGATGCTGAGTGGGAAGGTCACGAGGACCATGTAGTGCGTGGCAACGAGGAACCCGCGCTCGAGCCCACTGCGGTCGGCCTGAAGTGTCGAGAAGGCGGGGAAGACAACCCGGTTGACACCGACCATCAGGCTAACCACGAGCAACTCGGGGAGGCGGTACGCCAGGGTGTAGATCCCGAGCTCTTCACTGCCGAGTTGACGGCCGATGATCACATAGTCGAGGTTGACGGACAGGACCCACATCACCGACACACCGAACAGGGGGAGCCCGTACGCGATCAGCGCTCTCGCGAGCGGGGTGTCGATCGTCAGACGAGGCCGCCAGGGGAACACGAGCCAGCTGAGCAGGACGGCGGCTACCACCCCGGCGAGCTGACCCAGGATCAGGGACCAGGCACCCATGCCTGCCAGGGCCAGGCCGACCGAAACGGCGCCTTTGATCAGCGACCGTCCGGCATCCGGGATGAACACCCGGTCGAACCGGAGGTCGCGTTGCATGCGCACGAGGTGTACCGATCCGAAGGCTTCGAGGGTGAAGGTGAGACCCAACGCCCTGAGCAGAGGTGTTGCGGTGGGCTCACGGAAGTAGTCGGCGACGAAGGGAGCGATGCCGAAGACAACGGCCGTGAGCAGAACGCCGAGCATGAGATTCAGCGTGAAGACCACGTTCGATGCTCGCCCGATGTCACCGCGCCGCTGGATGAGCGCCGCGCCGAGGCCCAACCCCTGGACAACGGCGAGGAAGGTCACGACCACCGTTGCGACCGCAACGATCCCGAATTCCTCCGGCGTGAGCAGCCGGGCCAGCACCGCCGTAGCCAGCAGAACCGCGGCCTTGCTCACGGCAAACGAACCGTAGCTCCACAAGACGCCGCGAGCCGTCCTGCCCGCGAGCCCTCCGCCGGATGCCTGGCTCATGAGCGACCCCTCGGTGCGGGCGTGGTCTCGCACCGGGAATCGAATCCGGCGTGTGAGCCCGGCTGTAGCCCGGAGGTCCCAGCAGGCATGATCCGGATGTTTCCCACCTTGGCACTCCCATCGCGTCGAATGCCCGTGAAGTCCTCACGGGCGGGGCCGTTCCTGTGGAACGTATCCGCAACGGCGCCGCCCCAGTTCGCGAACTCTACTTCAGCCGGGGCAAGATGTGCTCGGCAACTCGTTGGTCTCACCTGCCGTAGCCGGGGTGAAGCCAGCCGATTCGCGGTCCCGACCGCTTGACGCAAGTCGGCGTGCACGCTCAGCGTCGCTGGTCGGGCGACGCCGCCCCGTCTATCATGGCCGCGTGAGGTACCAACGACCACCGCACGTGTTCGACGTCGTCATACCGGCTCCCTGCGTCGGTCTTCGCATCACGGCCGACCCGTGTGTGACGGCGCTTCGGGTGTCTCGCGCCGGTACGACACCGAGCTCAGCTCTGGGACGCGCGTGACCGGAACTCATGGCGGGGTGAAAAAGGGTTCCGGAGTCCCGGTGATCGTCCTGGGTCCCGGACTGACAGCCCTCGGGGTGCAGCGGAGCCTTGCCCGGGTTGGGGTGACGACGTTCCTCGTCGATGACACGAACAGCATGGCTCGGCGCTCCCGGTGGGCGCGCAACCGGGTCATCGAGTATCCGGAGTCGCGGGATCCCGAGCCGCTGCACGCGCTGCTCGAGCGTTTGCCGTTCGACAAAGCCGTGCTCATCGCCACCAGCGACAAGTGGGCGGCTGCCGTCGCCGGCCTGCCGGACAGCATCCGCACACGGTTCGTCACCAGCATGCCGCCGCAAGCCGCCGTTGAGCTGCTTGGCGACAAGGCGCTGTTCGCCGGCGCCCTCCAGCGACTCGACGTCCCACATCCGTGGACACGTGTCATCACGACGGCGCAGGATCTCGATACGATTCCCGATGAGCGGTGGCCGCATCTCTTCCTCAAGCCGGCCGACTCTCAGTCCTTCTCTCAGCTGTTCGGCGTGAAGGCCTTCTCGATAGCCGATCGAGCCGACGCTGCCGAACGCTTGCGGCAGATGCATGAGGCGGGGATTGGTGCCGTGGCGCAGGAGTACATCCCGGGTCCGCCCGATCTGCACTACTTCATCGACGGATTCGTTGACCGATTCGGTCGCGTGCGCGGCCTGCTGTCGCGTCGCCGCACCAGGATGTACCCGTTCGACTACGGCAACAGCACCTTTGTCAAGACCGTTCCCCTCGACACGGTCTCGGGCGCCGTTGAGAGCCTGAAGACGCTCTTCGGCGACATCGAGTATCGCGGCATCTTCAGTGCCGAGTTCAAGCATGATCCGAGGGACGGTCGCTTCAGGCTGCTCGAGGTCAACGTGCGGCCCTGGTGGTACAACGAATTCACGGCACTGTGCGGGGTCAACGTGAGCGAACTCTCCTACCTCGATGCGCTGGAGTTGCCCGTGCCCGAACGTCTCTCATTCACGATCGGTGCTCGCCATGTGCTGATGCCCAGTGACTTGTTTGCCTACCTGGCCCTGCGAAGGACCTCGGAAGTGACGTTCCGGTCGTGGTCGCGTGACGTGTGGGGGGCGAGTGACGCCGTGTTCCGCTGGAATGACCCGTGGCCGGCGATCGAGTCGGTGCGGCACTACCCACGCAGGGCGGCGCGCGAGATGAAGAGGATCTACGCCCGCTCCCGTAGCAATCGGTAGCAGCCCGAATGCCTTCTATGGGTGCGATGGACGGATGGCTCGTGCATCACCCCGCCGACTAGGCCGATCGGGGTCAGCGGCCGACCTTGCCCGAGTTCGGATCGACCATCAGCGAGGACACATCCACAGCCTCGAACGCGGAGCCCGGGATGTCGTCCCATGCGTGGAGCACCTGGTTGTTCCATCGCTCGTCGGGCGCACCCGAGATGGACCACGAGGAGCCGTTGTCGGCGAGGATCAGCCCGTAGACCTTGAATGCCTGCAGGATCACCTGAATCTCCGCCGGGTAGCGGGAGATGTCGTAATCGGCTTTGAGGCGGAATCGCTGGCCCATCGGCGGGTAGTTCGATGCCGTGATGCTCGATGAGTCATGCCGGGCCGGCCAGACGTGGTCGCTCCGGGTGTCCGAAGCCGTGAAACGGATGGCGTGCGTGATCGCGCCGGACGCCACCTCGTCATAGGTGACGAGGCCCGGATAGATCGGGAGGCCAGCAGCGTCGGCCGACGTCCAGCCATCGGGCCGGAGGTCATTTGACCTCAAGTCGTATGTGGCGCCTGAGTCTGCACTCCACGAGCCGTTGCCGAGGGGGAAGGCCCGATAGAGCTCATAGAGCACGCACTCCTCGCGATCGACGACGATCACATGCCGGTCGCCGGACGCATCGGGGCCGCCCTCGATGGGCGCGTCGGCGGGGATGGGGAAGGGACCAGGATCGGATTCGTTCCCCCAGGCGGTGTAGATGATCTCGACGTCCGGTTCGCCGGCCGCGATGTTGACGAACGGGATTCCGATCGGGCTGGTCGAACCTGGTGGCCACACCCCGGAGCCGAAGTCGGCGTGCAGGGTCTCGTTGGCTCCGATGGCGGCGATGTACTGGCTGGATCGGGCATCGACCGGCAGGTCGTCGACGCGGCGGTTCCAGATGTTGTCTTCAGGAAATGTCGGACACGACGGGGGAGGATTGGCGAGTTCGCCGAAGCGCCCGGCTACGGGCATGTACGAGGGGAAGCCGCCTGCGTGGGAGGCGTCGGCATTGCCTTGGCTGTTCTCGTACCGCAGGTATGTCGTGGTGTTCGACGGTCGGAACAATCCCGGGGAGTCGATCCCGTTGCCCGTCCAGTCGCCGGAGATGAATCGATCCCCGGGATTCCCGTAGATGAAGCTGTTGTCGGCGATCCCGGTGGTGTTCGTGTTGCGGTAGTAGACCAAACCGGTCGTGGCGCGATGCAGACCGGGAGTGTCTCGCCCATCGCCGTTGAAGTCGCCGACGAAGGGCTGATCGCCGGGGTTCCCGAAGAGATAGGAGTAGTCGGCAGGGCCGAGACCGCCACCACTGGTTCCGAGCTCGTTGATGATGTAGAACGTCTGATTCGACGGGCGGTAGATCGACACGGTGTCGCAGCCGTCACCGTTGAAGTCGCCGACGAAGGGCACGTCGCCCGGATCACCGAAGTAGAACGAGACATCGGCGATTCCCTGCGTGTTCGTGTTGCGCAGGTACACGTAGCCGTCGGATTGCCGGTAGAGGCCGGGCGTGTCGACGCCATCACAGTTCCAGTCGCCCGCAAACGGATAGTCTGCCGGATTGCCGTAGTAGAAC
>JAMJQV010000255.1 GCA_023554435.1 Gemmatimonadota bacterium
CGGGACGCCTTCCGGCTCGGTCGCGATCTGCTCGCGGCCCTCGATCGTATCCATGCGGCCGGGGTCATTCACCGCGACGTGAAGCCTTCGAACATCTTCCTGGTGGACGGGCGGGCCCTCCTGGCTGATTTCGGGATCGTCCACGTCGAAGGGGCGATCGACGAGACGCTGACCAGCGAAGGGCAGGGGCCTGGCACCCCGGCGTACATGTCCCCTGAACAGGCGAAGGGCGAGGCCGCATTGCCCTCTTCCGACCTGTATTCCCTGGGCCTGGTCCTGTACGAGGCAATGGCGGGGAAGCGCTGGCCTTCCCTGGCGGCGCCGGAATCCGGGGATTGGAGCCCGATTCCTGTCGCTTCCCGACCCGTGCTCAAGAAGGCGCTGGCCTTGAATCCGGCCGAGCGTTGGGGCAGCACCGCTGAGTTCCGGTCGGCCCTGAGAACCCGGCCGCCGTGGATACGCGTGCCCCGTCGGGTGGCGATCGTGGCAGTGCTGGCCATCACCGCCCTGGCGTGGTGGGCCCTGGATCGTCCCCGCGTTAGCGGGCCAGAAGGAGAGGCCGGGTTGAGCGACGTCGCGGTCTTCCCGTGCGCTGCGACAGACCTCGCCGATTCAGAGATCGCTGAAGAGGTAGGTTGGCTCGTGGGCCTGAACCTGGAGGATGTCCCGGCTCTGACCAGGGCGAGCCTCCCGGCGGCTCGTTCCCTGTATCACCGCCGGAGTGGCGAGCTGGTGGCCCCCACCGATTGGACCGAGCGGCTGAATGCCTCGCATGCCGTGCGCTGCCTCGTCACCGTCGCAGAGGGCGAGATGGTCGTTGATCTCCGACTCCTGAACGCGGACGGGAACGTGGTCGACACTCATGTCCTGTCCGTGTCCGCCGACTCGGACGCTGATCTGGCACGGTCGGCAGCCGTCGCCATTTCCGTTCACGTGATCGGAGAGCTGGCACCCGAGGTAACCGTCACCCCGGGAGAGGTCGACCGTTTGGCGGACCAGCCCATCGAGGCGATTCGTCCGTTCTTCCTCGGAGACCAGGCGCTGCAGCGGGGAGCCTGGAGCTCGGCGGCGGGCTTCTACGAGAATGCTCTGGCCGTGGATTCCTCGTTCACGCTGGCACGCCTGCGGCTGGCCGAGGCGCATCGGTGGCTCGCGGATCGTCCGATCGATGAAGACCTGGCTCGGATCCGGGCGATGGACCTGTCGACCCTCAGCCTGCTCGACTCCTTGCTGTTCGAGGCGGGCGCGAAGCCCCACGGTCACGAGCAGTTGCGTGCCTACGAGGCGATCCTGGAGCGACCCGAGTACCGCTTCGATCCCTATGCCACATTGCTGTATGCCGACGAACTGTACCATCGCGGTGCGCTGTGGGGGGTTCCGATCGACAGTGCGATCGCCCTGTTCAGGCTGGCGGTCCGCCGCGACTCGTTCCTGGTGCCGGCCGTCGAGCACCTCACACAGGCATTGATTCGGACCGGCCAGCAGGAGGAGGCCGCGACGGCCCTGGCGCACCTGGGCCGCATTCACGCACCGAGGGAGGAGTCGGTTCTCTACTACCCCGACGTATGGAGCCTGGGCTACCTGGAGAAATTCAATCCGGATGCGGCAAGGGAGAATCGGGCGGCCGCCGCGGATGTCGGAATCGAGACTCTCGGCCTGTACTCCCGCTGGGTCCGCTACATCGACGCTCCCGCCACGCAAGTCGCGTTCGGAGCGCTCCTCGTGGACGCCGCCGACCGCTTCGGCAGTCCCCACTACGCCGCTCAGGGGTTCGTCGCTCAAGGCATAGGCCTGATCGCCCAGAGTGACATCGTCGAGGCACTTGCTTCGTTCGACTCGGCGACCGGCCGGACGAGAACTCCGGAGACCATTACCCAGGCCGCGGAGTGGTCGGTCATTCCCTACGCCCTCGGCGTGGACGGATTCACACCGGAGTACGCCGCGGGAGGAGAGCGAGTGCTGTCGGCCATGTGGCTCGAACCCGGAGTCGACGCCCGGCTCAAGGCGCGCGCGGCCACGGCACTCGCACTACTCGCGGATCGACGCGGGAATCGGGAGGCCCGTGACGAGTGGTTGGGCCGGCTCGAGACGCTCGGGCAGGCGGCCGGGGCCGGGGAGGCGCGTCCCCACCGGTTGGTTTCCGCCGTCGCCGACGCTTCCCGCGGCGAATACCGGATCGCACTGGAGCGGACGGCCCAGGACCTGGCGTACGACTCGGCCGGCCTCGCGGACCGTCCCTTCCTGCGCTCGGCCCTGTACCTGAAGCGGGGAGAGTGGTACGAAGAGCTGGGAATGCCGGACAGCGCCGTCTCGTCGTGGTTGTGGCACCAGAACACCGACCTCGAGGGCACGGTCCCGCCGGAGCTCGTTCAGGCTGGAGAAGTGGACGGAGCCCTGGGGCCATACGCCGACGCTAGAATCGCCGCGGTCAAAGCAGCCGGGACCATCGACACCTCAGCGAGGCCCGAATGATCTCGCTCAAGACGCTCGGACCGGTAGCGGTCACGGTCGACGGGGACGAAGCCCCCCGCGAACTCCTGTGGCGCAAGAACCTGGCGCTTCTCCTCTACCTGGCCCGCTCTCCCGAGCGTCGGCGAACGCGCGAACACCTGATTGGCGTGTTCTGGGGGGACAAGCCGGACTCCTCGGCCAGGCATTCACTGAACGAGGCACTCCGCGTCATCCGAAAATCGGCGGGGGACGAGCTCCTGCTTTCGGTCGGGGACCAGGTCGCGCTGGCACCCGACGCGGTTCAGGTGGACGTCGATGAACTCGAGTCGCTGCTGCAGGCCGGGGACTGGGCACGCGCCGTTCCCCTGATGCAGGGGTCTTTTCTCGAAGGCTTCGCCGTCCCGGACAGTTCGGAC
Organism: Gemmatimonadota bacterium; assembly: GCA_023554435.1. Classification (GTDB taxonomy): domain Bacteria; phylum Gemmatimonadota; class Gemmatimonadetes; order Palauibacterales; family Palauibacteraceae; genus Benthicola. The sequence continues at coordinate 2,868 of JAMJQV010000255.1, forward strand.
TTCGAGGACTGGCTGGCGGCCGAGCGCGTGGCCTGGCTCGATCGGATGGGCACGGGATTGAGGCGGTACGCCGAGTCGCGGCTGGCGGCCGGCGACCCCGAAGCCGCGCGGGAGGGCGCGGTCCGGGCCCTGTCCCTCGATCCGTTTTCCGACGGCGCGGTGAGACTCGGCATGATGGCCGCAGCCGTCCGGGGAGAGCGAGCGGGCGCGCTGGCCATTTATGATGCCTACGCGGGACGACTCGCGGAGGATCTCGGTATCGAGCCCGATCCCGAGACGGAGGCTCTGGCGGACCGCATCCGCAGTGAGCGCGAGTGGCGCCTGCCCGGATCGTCCTCCGACCCCGATCGATGGGCACGGCGAATTCCTCTCGCCGGACGAGTGTCGGAGCTGGGGGCGGTGCTCGGGTGCATGTGCGAAGCCTTCTCCGGCGGGTCGCCGGCAGCGGTGGTGGTGCACGGGGACTCCGGTTCGGGGAAGACCCGATTGGGGGAGGAAGTCGCCGCGCGGGCCCGGCTGGAGGGGGCGGCCGTCACCTATATCCGCTGCGTTCAGAGCGATCGGGACGTGCCCTGGAGCGGACTCGCCGGTCTGTGCCGGGGCGGGCTACTTGCCGAGCCGGGGGCGGTGACGGCTCAGCCGGAAGCCCTGGCATACGCTCTATCGGGAATCGCTGATCCCGACGACAGACTTGTCCATCTGGCGGGCCTGGCCACCGCGCCAGCTGATCCAGCTGCGGCTCTGACCGGTCTCACCCGGGCCGTCGGATCGAAGCAGCCGGTCCTGTTGTGGATCGACGGGGCCGATCACCTGGATCCCGAGTCCGCTTCGGCCTTGCAGGCGCTGCTGCGGGATCTGTCCGGAACTCCGTGCGTCCTCATGGTGACCGCCGCTTCCTATCCGCCAAGGGAGGAACTGGACGATCTCCGCGGGCGAATCGGGCTCGACATTGCCGGTGCGGCGCTCACGCTGAGTCCGCTCGATCGGGACGGATTGGAAGAGCTGGTGCGCCACGTTCTGCCGGATCTGGATGACCCCGCCGTGGACCGGGTCACCCGCCGCGTGCTCGTGGATTCGGCAGGCCTTCCGCTCCTGGCGATCGAACTGCTCACGGCGGTTCGTCTGGGGCTCGAGCTGGACGAGGTAGGCGGCGTGTGGCCCCAGCCCTTCCGTACGATGGAGCAGACGTATCCCAGCGACCTTCCGGATTCCGTGGTGGCCGCCATTCGCGTTGGCTTCCGACGTCTGAGCCGGCCGGCCCAGGTCCTGCTCGCGGCTGCCGCCGTCCTCGATGAGCGATGCGAGACGGACCTCCTGTCGCTGGCCACCGGATTGGAGGGAGACGAGTTGCATGACGCGCTGGACGAGCTGGAGTGGAACCGTTGGCTGGTCGCAGAGCAGAGGGGCTACGCCTTCGTCGCGCGGATCGTTCGCGATGTCGTTTGCCGGGACATGCTGACTCCGGGGCAACGTCGCCGCATCCAGGAGGCAGTCTCCGGGGCTTGATATCCCCTTCTGGGGCTCCGCCGCCCACGGGTAGGCTCGCTTGTCACCACGCTCCGCGGACAGCAACTTGGAGCAGCATCCCCATCCGAATCATCCCAAGGAGTCCGACATGTACGCCGTCATCGGAGCGACCGGAAACACCGGCCGAGTGGTTGCGGAAGACCTACTGGCCGCGGGCCAGCCGCTGCGCGTGATCGGCCGAACCGAGGATCGCCTCGCCCCCTTCGTCGAGCGGGGTGCGGAAGCGGCGGTGGGAGATGTGTCGGACGCCGAGTTCGTGGCCCGGGCCTGCGACGGGGTCGGAGGGGTGTACCACCTGATTCCGCCGCGCTACGACATCGATCTGCGCGCATGGCAGACCGAGGCGGGCAAAGCGCTCGTTGCTGGAATCAGGGACGCGGGGGTGCCGTACGTGGTCAACCTGTCCAGCGTCGGGGCCCAGCATCACGAGGGAACGGGACCGATCGCCGGGCTGCGCGAGCAGGAAGACCGGTTCAACGAACTGACGGAGGCCAACGTTCTCCATCTGCGTCCCGGCTGGTTCATGGAGAACCTGTACATGATGCTGGACGCAATTCGTGGAATGGACATGCTTCCGATGCCGATTCCAGGCGACGTTCCCCTGCCGATGATCGCCACGCGGGACATCGGGGCCGAGGCGGCCCGCCGCCTGGCGGCCCTCGACTTCGACGGACATCACATCAAGGAGCTTCTCGGACCGCGCGACTACACCCTCAACGAGGTGGCGGCGATCGTGGGTGCGGCGATCGGAAAGCCGGACCTGCCGTTCGTCACGGTGCCGGAGGAAGCGGCGGCGGCAGGATTCGAGCAGATGGGCGTGCACCCGGCGACCGTGGCCACCTTCATGGAAATGTATCGGGGGTTCGCCAACGGCCGAATCGTCGCGCAGGAAGCGCGGTCTGCCGCCAACACCACGTCCACCACGCTCGAGGAGTTCGCTGCGGGGCTGGCCGCGGCGTACGGAGCCTAGCGGCCGGAGAATCGTTCGGGGCGGAATGCCTCGATCTCCAGGGTCGGCGACCCTCGCACCACCAGATCGGCCACCAGGCTGCCCGTGATGGGGCCGAGGGTGAGACCGAGCATGGCGTGACCGGTCGTCACGTA
>JAMJQV010000256.1 GCA_023554435.1 Gemmatimonadota bacterium
CCGGGCGTTGGCTCCCGGCGCCACCGAGATGGCGTTCTCCCCCGCCTGGTCGACCATGATGAGCGCGACGCCGGTGGCGTGATCCGGATCGCGCGTGATGTGAGCAACGTCGATCGACTCCTCCAACAGGCTGGCGATGGCGGCCGCACCCAGTTCGTCGTCGCCTACCCGGGCCACGAAGGTGACATCAGCCCCGCCCCGCGCCGCCGCGACGGCCTGGTTGGCGCCCTTTCCTCCCTGAGCCTGCAAGAAGCTGCCGCCGGTCACGGTCTCTCCCGGAGAGGGGTTGCGGGGTCCGCGGACGACGAGGTCCGTGTTCACGCTTCCGATGACGACGATTCGGGCGGACATGTCTACCTCAGCTGAGCCAGTTTCGGCTCTCAACGGGTCTCTCGCCTACTCGAGGGTCGAGTACAGCAGTTCCTTCCACCTCGGTACGTCGATCTCCCAGCACACGTGCGCGTTCCGGCCACGCTCGATGAGGGGGTGCCACTGCGGCGCGTTTCGCTCGTCGTCCGCTACATCGAGGTGGTCGACCACCGTCATGCCCCGGGTCAGATCGCTCTCCGTTTCCACGTCCACGTAGTGGAGGGATCGACGCGTGCAGATCGACGGGTCGATCGCGATGGCCCTCGCGACGGGATCGGGGAGCGGGAGTCCGGGCTCGTTCGACTGCCGCCGGGCCGCCGCCAGCGCGCTGGTGTTGCAGTCCATCGCGAAAAGGGCCAACGGCGTTCCGAAACGGCGCACCCGGTCCATCTCCGCTTCGGAGAGGGTGGCCGCCCCCCGGCACAATTCCCAACCGACCATTTCGATCGGGAGACCGGAACGGAACACGTCGCGAGCGGCTTCCGGGTCGACCCAGACGTTGTATTCCGCCGCCGGAGTCACGTTGCCCACCGTGCAGGCCGCTCCGCCCATTACGACGCATCGTCCGACCAGCTCCGCGATCTCCGGGGCCCGGGCCAGCGCCCTCGCCACGTTGGTCAGGGGGCCCAGGGTGACCAGCACGATGCCCGGATTCAAACGGATCGTCTCGACGAGCACGTCCACCGCGTCGCCCGGGGCCGCCTCGCTCACGGGCGGCGGGTATCCCTGGTCGCCGAGGCCGTCCCTTCCGTGGAAGAACTGCGCGACCACCAGGTCCCGAACGAGCGGTGCCGCGGATCCCGCGTACACGGGTACATCGGCGCCGGACAGTTCCACTGCGTACAGGGCATTTCTCAATCCCTGTTCGAGGTCGACGTTCCCCGCCACCACGGTGATCGCCTCGACCCTGACGTCGGGATGGCGCAGGGCCATGAGCAGAGCGACAGCATCATCCGAGGCGGTGTCCGTATCGATGATGAAGCTTCGAGGCATGAGTCTCCGATCCGTGGCCCGGGGCGATTGCGGTGAGTGAGGGTCAGCCTCAAGAATACCACATGAACACGCTCACGGAATCCCTCGAGGCCTACGTTCGCGCGATGCCGAAAGTGGAGCTGCACGTCCACCTCGAGGGATCGATTCGTCCCGAGACTCTGCTGGAGCTGGCGGCGCGGCACAGGGTCGAGCTGCCGGCCCGTACCGTGGACGAACTGCGCGAATGGTACGCGTTCAGGGATTTCGATCATTTCGTCGAGGTGTACCTGGCGGCGGCGGGTTGTATCCGGACGCCGGCGGACGTGGAGCGGATCGCCGCGGACTTCCTCGAAGGGCAGGCGGCGCAGAACGTTCTGCACAGCGAGGTCACGTACACGGCCTCGACGCAGCGCATGCTGTCGGGTATCCCCCTGGACGATCAGCTGGAGGCGATCAACCGGGCCCGTGCCGCGGCCGAGCGGGACCACGGCGTGACGATGAGCCTGACGATTGACTACCCCCGTCACCTGGACCCGGATGAGTTCGTCGGGGTGGCACACTGGGCGGTCGACAACATGGAGCGCGGAGTGTCCGCCCTCGGACTCGGCGGGCCCGAGGTGGGCTATCCTCCGGAGCTCTTCGAGCGGGCCTTTGCGGTGGCGAGTGAGGCGGGTCTACCCAGCGTGCCGCACGCCGGCGAGACCGAAGGGGCCGAGAGCATCCGGGGGGCGCTCCGGGCCCTGGACGCGGTGCGGATCGGTCACGGTGTGCGGTGCCTCGAGGACCCCGAGCTGGTTGCCGAACTTCGTGACAGACAGATTCCGCTCGAAGTGTGTCCGACCAGCAACGTCTGCCTGGGTGTCGCCCCGTCTTTCGGGGAGCACCCTCTCCCGCGACTGCTCGACACCGGCCTGTACGTGACGCTCAATTCCGACGACCCCCCGATGTTCGGGACGACCCTGACCGACGAATACCTGAAAGCGGCCGCGGCCTTCGGCCTCGGGGCGGGAGATGTCCGCGACCTGGTCGTGAGGGCGGCGGAAGCCACGCTCTTGCCGCCCGCGGACAAGGCGACGCTGCTGGAGAGGGTGCGGCAGGGCTTCGAGGCGCTGCCGAAATCGACCCCACTTTCCTGATTCCCCGTCCCGGCGTTCTGCTGCCAGTCGTTGCAGTACGTGTGTACCTGTGTCAGTGTTTGTGACAATACGACCCATCTGTGTGGCGTACCCCTCTCTAAGTACATAAGTACTACCGAATTAGTCGGAATCTGACCGCGAATCCAAGAACGTGGCAGATTTCTGCGGTTTCCCCGCTGGTCAAGCGCCGGAACGCTTGTGCAAAAATTCACAAGAAAAACGGCGGGTACGTACGTCCCGATTTGTGGCATGTGAAATGCTTCACAAACAGGGCGGTCACCCGATGAGGTGGCCATTGGACCGAACATTCCTGCGCAAGGCCGGGGACGAGAAAAGGACCCAGGCAGAGACGCGGGAGCGCTCCACCGCGATAACGGTGGCCCATTGCAAGGGGGATAGATGAACCTGACGGCTCAGCAGGGTTTCGACCTGCTCGGATTGCTCGCGATCGCTGGTATCATGCACGCCCTGGTGGCCGGAGCCGTATGTACGGCCCTCGGTTGCTTCAAGACGGCAAAGCGCGCGCGCAGCTGACCGTCAGGATCGCCTGACGGATCGTTGGCCAGCGGGGCCGCCATTCGAGGCGGCCCCGCTTTCTTCTCATCAGGGTGCGGCCCGCGTCGTCACATCCCTTCGAGGCACGGGGACGTCGATCCCCTCTTCCGCGAGCTTCAGACGGACCAGGCGTGGCAGGTCGGAGTGCATCGACCACCAGTCCGCTGTCTTGACCCAGGGCCACAGCTTCAGCTCCACCCAGGACTCGGCCAGGTGCGACACCCAGATCGTGGGGGCCGGGTCTTCGAGGACCCGTTCGTCCTCACGTAGCAGCTTCAGGAGCACGTCCATGGCCGCCTGCAGGTCCGTGTCGTAACCGATGCGCGCGACGGCCTCGACTCGCCGGTTCACCTCTGCGGACCGGTTTTCGACGTTCGAGCCCCAGATGTTCTTGTTGGGAACGAGCAGCCGGCGGGCGTCGAAGGTGACGATGGTCGTGTTCCACAGACCCATCTCCCGCACCTTCCCGACTACTCCGGCGGCCTCGACAATATCGTCGACGTCGTATGGACGGCTCGCGAGAATCGCCATCCCGGCGAACAGATTGGAAATCGAATCCTGCAGGGCGAATCCGACCACGATGCCGGCCACTCCCAGGCCTGCGAGAAGCGTGGTCGTCTGTACTCCGATGAACGACAGGCCGGCGAACAACCCGATCAGGGTGGCCACCGGTCGGAGGATTCGTCCGACGAGGTCTCTTACGAGGCGCGACCCTCGAACGAGACGCAGCGCCTGGACGAGCCTCCACAGGAGCCCGAACAGGACCCGGAAGGCGACGACGAAGACGACGACGATCACGAAGCGGACGAACACCGTGCCCGCGTTCTGTCTCAAGGACCGCCACAGATCGGCGAAGTATCCCCTCGCCAGGCGCAGGAACACCTGGGGGTCCAGGACGTCGCCGGTCACCTCGCCCGTCGCGCGGATGAGCGCTTCGCGATACGCGGCCGATTCGAAACCGCGACTCTCCAGCAGGCTGGAGGCAGACGCGATGTTGTCCGCCAGTGCGTCGATGCGCGTCTGGGCGGCGGTCAGGCGCAGCCGCAGGTCTGAGATCTCCGAGGCGGGGGCCCTCGTGCGCTCCGCGGTGCGGATGCGCTCCCTCAGGCGATCACGCTCCGCGACCGCGATCTGGACCCGGCCGATCGAATTCTCCGCGAGACTCAGCAAGCGCTGATCTGAATTCGTGCGACGGTCGGAAACGTCCAGCTGCAGGGAGTCGGCGGCCGCAAGCGCCCACTCCTCGTATCGGACCAGCGTATCCGCCCACGCCCTCTGCTGGCGTATCTCGACCTCGAGGGTACCGATCTGCTGTGCCGTGGCGGTCGAACGCTGTCGTCTCAACTCCTCGAAATCCTGGACGGTCGTCCGGAAGGCCTGGTCGAGGAGGTCGAGGTGGGCCAGCATGTAGCTGCGCATGACCGTTCGCACGGAGTCTCCGGGCACGCTGTCCGGGCTGACCTGTCCGATCAGCCGGGACAGGCTCCTCAGCGTCTGCTGCATCTGCCCCACCTGCTCGAGGGCCTGCAGCCGGAGGAAGTCCAGGTCGACGTCCGGATCGACCAGCCGCATCGCTCGCAGCGTCTGGATTCTGTCCGCAGTGAAGCGCAGGGTGTCGAGCATCGACCGGGCGATCTCGGCGGCACTGGGTATCGTATCGGACGTAGGACTCGTGACGACGACCGAATCGATAGACGCGCTGTCGGCTTCCTGGCCAAACGATGGCGAGGGGGCTGCCAGCGGTGCGAGTAGAATCGCCGCAGTTAGAGAACCCCAAGCCAAACGCCACCGGATGTCGCCCGGATCCCCCGTTCGCGAACTTCCCGTCCGGCTCCTATTCATCGTCCGTCTCTCTCCCCGCTGAGGTTCAGATTCGAATCTACTGCGTGAACGCAAGCTAAAGCGAAGAATTGCCAACATGCCGTCGGACGCTGATAATCCGTGTCCCGAGGGAACCCTCAACTGAACGAGGTAGACGGATGACCAGGTCCCGCTCTCGACCTCCGCTGCTCGTGGCTCTCGCTCTCATGGCCGGCTGTACCGTAGGTCCCGACTACGAGCCTCCCGATTTCACCGTGGAGACCGTGCCCGACCAGTGGCGAACCACGGTGGAGACGGAGATGGCAGCCGACACCACCGATCTCGAGATGTGGTGGGTCGCGTTCAACGACTCGCTACTGACCGAGCTGATCAAGCGATCCGAGTTCGGAAACCTGGATCTCCAGGCCGCGGTCGGCCGGGTGGCCGAGGCACGCGCGATTCGGGGCGTGGCGAAGGGCGGCTACTGGCCCGACATCGTGCTCGGCGGTGCGTACAGCTACCAGAAGCTTAGCGAGAACGGGCTCCAGGGCGCCCAGGTTCCGCCGGACGACGGGAGCGGGGGTGATGCGACCTCGTTGCTCGCGGACCCCTTCGATTCCTGGAATGCGGGACTCAGCCTCAGCTGGGAGATCGACCTGTTCGGGCGCATCCGGCGCACGGTCGAAGCCGCCGACGCTCAGCTACAGGCCTCGGTCGAAGACTACCGGGACGTCCTGGTGACTCTCTACGCGGAAGTGGGATCTGCCTACGTGGATGCCCGGGCGTTCCAGACCAGGTTGGACTTCGCCACGCAGAATGTCACCGCGCAGGAGAACAGCCTCGAGTTGACGCGGGACCGCTTCAACGCAGGCCTCACGTCGGCGCTGGATGTGGCCCAGGCCGAGCAGAACCTGGCGCAGACCCGCTCGACGATCCCAGCCCTGGAGATCGGACTCGAAGCTGCGCTCAATCGGCTGGCGGTGCTGCTGGGTCAAGCGCCGGGTTCCATCCACGACGAATTGCAGGACCATACTGGGCTCCCCCAGCCTGACGACAAGGTGGCGTACGGAATTCCGGCAGATCTCCTCCGCAGGCGACCCGACATCCGGCAAGCCGAACGCTTGCTGGCGTCCCAGACCGCCCGAATCGGGATCGCCACGGCGGACCTGTACCCGACGCTGTCCCTCGGGGGCACCGTCGGGCTCGAAGCCCTCGACTTCGACAATCTCGGAGACGGGGGCAGCGTGTTCTGGAGCATCGTCCCCAAGATCAGCTGGCCGATCTTTACGGGTGGCAAGATCCGCAACCGGATCCGGGCCGAGGAGGCTCGCACCGCACAAGCGCTGGCGGCCTATGAGCAGACCGTGCTTCGCGCCCTCGAGGAAGTGCAGAACGCCCTGGTGGCCTACGGCCAGGAGAAGATGAGGCGGGACCGGTTGCGCGAGGCCGTGGAAGCATCGCAGCGGGCCGTGAATCTGGTCGAGACCCAGTACCTGTCAGGTCTGACCAACTTCCAGAACTTCCTGGACTCGCAGCGCTCCCTGTTTCGGCAGCAGGACGAGCTTGCCGAGAGTTCGGGACAGGTTCGGAACAACCTGATCGATCTGAACCGGGCTCTCGGCGGCGGCTGGTCACCGAGCCAGGCCGAAATGACGGCGGCGGCCGCCGCCGGTGAAACTCCACCTCCAGCGATCGGGGGTGACCGATGAGGATACCATTGATGAGCATCGATAGAGTCTGGATCGCCGTACTCGCAGCGGGCCTGCTCACCTCCGGCTGCGGTGGCGAGGACGTCATCCGGCAGGCCCCGGAAGTGACGGTATCTCAGCCCGTCGTGCGGCCCGTGCAGCCGTACGTGGACTTCACCGGGACCACACGCGCCGTCGAAGCCGTCGAAGTCCGGGCGCGGGTCGGAGGCGTGCTCGAGCAGCAGCTGTTCTCGGCGTCGGACGTCGTCGAGGAAGGTGACGTTCTCTTCATAATCGAGCAGGAGCAGTACGAAGCGGCGCGCGATGAGGCGGATGCACTCCTGCGTTCTGCGGTCGCCGACTCGGCGCTGAAGGAATCGAATCTCGAGCGAATACAGATCGCAATTGAGACCAACGCGGTGAGCCGACAGGACCTGGATCGAGCGCAGGCCGAGCGTGACGCCGCGGTGGCGGCTGTCCTCGGAGCCCGGGCCGGACTCGCCAGGGCGCAGCTAGACTACGAGTACACGACGGTGCGCAGCCCGATCGCCGGCCAGGTGGGGCGACGCAGGGTCGATCCGGGGAACCTGGTCGGGTTCGGGGAGCAGACGCTTCTCACGACGGTCAACCGGATGCAGCCGATCCACGTGCTCTTCAATGCTCCGGAGTGGGTCGTCCTCGCGATGCTTCGCGCCATGCAGGAGGTGCGGGATCAGCCGGGCGATGCCAGCACGATCGAGTCGATGGAGTCGTCGACTGGCGAGCAGAATGCCGAAGAGCTCGAGGCACAGAAGGAGGTGGCCCGCGTCCTGATCGGGACGTCGGCGGACGCCGACACGTTTCCGTTCCGCGGCTACATCGATTTCATCGGGAACACGGTGGACCCGAGCACGGGCACGATCGAGCTTCGCGCCCTGTTCGAGAACGAGGATCTGCTGCTGTTTCCGGGCCTTTTCGTGCGAGTCCGCGTGATGGCCGTGGAAGCCTCGGACGCCCTGCTGGTCGATGAGCGGGCCATCGGCACGGACCTGGGCGGCAAGTACCTGTTCCTGGTCGGTGAGAACGACATCGTCGAGCGCGTCTACGTGACGGTGGGGCAGCCGCAGCCCGACGGAACGATCGTGGTCGAGGAAGGCCTGGATCCGGATGCTACCTACATTTCCAATGGGCTGCTTCGCGCTCGGCCGGGCCTGCCGGTCACTCCGATGACCGAGGAAGAGGTGGCGCAACGACAGGCAGGCATCGAGGCACAGATGCAGGCGCCCGCAGGCGAAGACGAAGACTCCGGAGAGGAGGAGTAGGCCATGTTCAGCCGCTTCTTCATCTACCGGCCGGTCTTCGCGCTGGTCATTTCGATCGTGGTCGTCATCCTGGGGACGATCTCGATCCCCACCCTTCCGGTGGAGTCGATGCCTGACATCACTCCCCCCACCGTGGAAGTGAGCACGACCTTCCCCGGGGCGAGCGCACAGGTCGTAGAGCAGACGGTCACCACGCCGATCGAGAAGGAAGTGAACGGCGTGGAGAACATGATCTACATGCAGTCGAAGAGCACTTCGGTCGGCTCGATGAACCTCACGATCTCGTTCGACATCGGCACGGACCCGGACATGGCGGCGGTGCTCACGCAGAACCGCGTCGCGATCGCCGAGCCGTTGCTCCCGGAAGAGGTCAAGCGGCAGGGGGTGAAGACGGAAAAGAAGTCGACGCAGATCACCCTCATGGTCAACATCATCTCTCCCGATGGCCGGTACGACGACATCTTCATCTCCAACTACGCCACGACCCAGATCAGCGACGTTCTGGCCCGCGTCGATGGGGTCGGGAAGGTGCAGTCGATGGGGGCCAAGGACTTCGGGATGCGGATCTGGCTGGATCCCGGCAGGCTCAAGGCCCGCAACCTCACGACCGATGAAGTGATCAGTGCCCTGCGCGAGCAGAACGTGCAGGTGGCCGCGGGCGCGATCGGACAGCCGCCGAATCCGGAGGGCCTCAACTTCCAGTACACGATCACCACCCTCGGCCGCCTCGAGACCGTTCAGCAGTTCGAGAACATCATTGTGAAGACCGGCCGGGCGGGGGAAATCGTCAGGATTCGCGACGT
>JAMJQV010000026.1 GCA_023554435.1 Gemmatimonadota bacterium
ACCCGCATCGCCTCGTCGCCGTTGCCTGCCTTCCACTGGGCCCCGGCGAGATAGGGATAGGCGTCGAGCGCTCCCGGATCCCGTTCGATCAGCGCCTCGGCAGAGGCGATCGCCTCCCGCCACTCCCCCATCTCCATCAGCACCTTCAGCAGTTCGAGACGCGCCTCCAGGTGTCCGGGATTGACGAGAATCTGGTTCTCGAACTCCCTCTTCGCCTCGGTGTATTCCTCGAAATACCGATGGAGGACGATCCCGAGACGATAACGGGCATCGGGGTGCGAGGGATCGAGGTCGAGGACCGTGCCGAGTTCTGATCGGGCCATCCTGATGTTGTCCCGACCGACATCCCGTTCAGCCAGGCGCATATGGCCCAGTGCCCGCCAGTAATGGGCCGAGATATCGAGCGGCATCGCTTCAGAAGCCTGGATCAGATACTCGACCGCCCGGCCACCGCCGGTGCGGACGCCGAGCAGGACCCGTCCCATCCCGAGGAGGGCCCGCGGGTAGTCCCGGTCGCGACGCAGGACCTGCTGGAAGAGAGCGCGCGCGCCTTCGTTGTCACCCTCTTCGAGCCGTACGAATCCCGAGTCACAGAGGGCGGCATGGGCATCCCCTCCACCCTGCCGGGCCGTGACCGGCGCCGACGGGACGAGCAACACACCGAGCATGAGCGCGAGCGCGACGACAGCAGGCCCGGGATTCACGGGAGGTCGGATCATGGCGGGTATCTCTTTCACGGTTGTCGATCCTGGTCGTCCCTGCCCGGCAGGGTGCGGAACACGAGGATGGAGGACTGTTCCTCCCCGGTGTGGAGATCGGTGACCGTCAGTTCCAGTTCCCAGGTCGTGGGCTTCAGATCACTGACATCGATCTCCAGGTAGGACGCAAGGTCCCGGCGGATCCCCTGACGGGTGACACTGCTGCCGATCTGTACCCGCCCCCTCCGTCCGGTGACGATGCTCGAGATCCCCTGGAAGAGCCTGGTCATCAGGGCCCGACCCTCGGGGGCCTCACGGACCGCGTAATCGATCCGATAGCTGGTGGCTCCGAACGCGTCCATGGAGAGGTTGTACGCTTCGTAATAGATGAAGAGGGGCTGGTCGGCCTGCAGGGCGCGGCCGGGCAGCGGCAGGACTTCGAGCTCGCCCCGTATGAACCGCCCCTCCAGCCCGGGACCGACCTCGGTGATCCGCGCCGCCGGCAGGATATTGCTCACCATCAGCCCGTCGCCGCTGTAATCGGGTACCTCGAGCCGTTCCTCGGCCGTGGCGCGTCTTCCCGTTTCCGGATCGGTCAGCATGGTGGTCAGGATGTGGGACCCCGGATCGACCTCGAGACGGGTCGCGTCCACGAAGAGCGGGATACCCCTGATCGTCACCTGCGGGACCGTCTCGATCCGGCGGGCCTTCTCACCCTCCGAGGCGACTTCCCGCCATGCGGGAGTGAACATCCTCACGTCGATATCGAGGGTCGTCCAGGCACCGGCCAGGCTCCTGAACGCGCCGAACTCGTCGGGCAGGAGGGCGAAGGCGTACTCGACCGCGGTCTTCCCTCCCTCCCCCCTGAAGGTGATGACCACATCCATCGGATCGATGTATTCGATCCGATCCTCCTCCGGACTCATCACCGGCAGGCGGTCCTCCATCTGTTCGACGAGCTGGCGGAAGAGGGTCCCCGTCAGCTGATATCGACCGCGCCCGATCTCGTCGTTGAAGGTCACATCGACCCCGCGGTCCTTGTAGACCCAGCGCTCGGGGGTCCGCTGCGCGTTGCCGACCGCGGCGCTCTCCCCGCCGTCGGCCCCTCCACCGGCGTCACGGAACCCGGGCCGCCGGCCTTCGACCCCGCTCGCGGCGCTGATCTCGGCCTGCATCGGCGAGAGCCCCATCGACTCGTAGAAGTTCCGCTTGTTCCTCGTGAAGATCGGATCGTCGTCGATGAACTCGTCGGGAAAGGGCCGTCCGACACCGGTCCTGATATCGGGTTCACCGTATCGGACATAGAAGGCTCCGCGGGAATCCCACGGCCAGTCATTCTCACCGAACTCGATCCTGGCCCAGGCGACGCGGATGAAGTGCTCCAGGAGACGTTCGTTCACCATCGTCTTCGGATCGGGGTCGCGCTGTATCCAGTAGTGGTCCCGGTAGCTCCTGCGTCCTTCCTCATCGAGTGCCTCGAACTCACGCTGCTCCTCAGGTGTGAGGATGTACCCGATATCGAGATAGAGAGCGATCTCCTCCGCGTCGATGACGGAGAAGTACGACTCGAAGGTCCGCATGGCGTCCTCGAACCGCTCACGCTGCCACAGGGCGCCGGCCAGCAGCGGATAGGTCCCGGTGAGTCCGGGATCGTGTCCGATCAGCGCCTCCGCCACGGCGACAGCGTCCTCCCACTCCCCCAGTCCCATGTGGACCTCGAGGAGGAGCAGCCAGGCGTCACTGTGCGAGGGGGCGGTCGCGACCTGCCGGATGAGGAGGTCACGGGCCTCCTCGGGCCGGGGTGCGTCGAGTCGTTCGGCCATGATCCAGGCCAGTCGATAGAGCGCGTCGGGATGGGAGGGATTCAGTTCGACGGCCGTGGAGAGTGCCCGCATCGCGTCCCGGTTCCCGGTCCGCAGGGGGATCGTCCTGGCGAGTTCGAGTGTCCCGCGCGCCAGCCAGTAGTGGGCGTCGGCGCTCGTGGGCATCAGCCTGACCGCCTCGGTGAAGAGGTCGACCGCCTGGCGTTCGCCGCCGCGCTCCCGGCCGAGGGCGACTCGCCCGAGGCCGAGTACCGCACGGAAATAGTCCTCGCTCAGTTCCAGAGCCTGAGCGAAGAATGTCCGGGCCTCCTCGAGCTCACCCCGTTCGACCCGTACCATCCCCGAGTCGGTGAGTGCCGCCGCCCGCGCCATCGCGTCCTGGGCGTTCACACTCCCTGTCGGGAAGCAGAGGAGGATGAGTGCCAGAACCAGCAGAGACACCGGCAGGCGACCTGTCGTGCCTTTGCCGGTGGTCGAGGCATGCCCATCGCCCGGCAACATTCTCTCGTAACGTGACATGTACATGAGTCTACATCCTCCCACCCGGTTCCCCCAACTCTTCCGGTCTGATCCTTCACCGATCATTCTGGTACGTCACCCCTCTCGTCGGTGGGACGGATAGCCGCGGATTGCCATTTACCGACGGCACCCTTCCCCTGTGCGCCGTGTGGATTCTCTGGTAGAGTCTCACACGTCAGCGGACCGGTCGCGCGGAGGACGCCATGCAGCTCAACTTCATAGACACCACCGCCTTCATCGCGTTCATCGCCTGCGTGGTCGGCATCTCACTCTATGCCTCCCGCAAGGAAGACACCTCGGAGGACTACTTCCTCGCGGGGCGCGGACTGACGTGGTGGCTGATCGGGTTCTCCCTGATCGCCTCCAACATCTCCTCTGAACATTTCGTGGGCCAGGCGGGCAAGGGGTTCGGCAGTGCCGGACTGGCGGTGGCGAGTTACGAGTGGATCGCCGCGGTCACGCTGGTCTTCGTCGCCATCTTCTTCCTGCCGCGTTTCCT
>JAMJQV010000027.1 GCA_023554435.1 Gemmatimonadota bacterium
GGGGTAGTCTTTGGTCCCGAAGCCGAGCCCTGGCAGCGTGATGTCCCCTCCGATCACGTGGAACCGGGGCAGGTTGAACGGCTCGGCCCGCTGCAATCGCCTCGAAGCGGAGCGCGTGGCCGTTCGCCGCACGATGGCCCAAATTTCCCGGTCGGGGTCCTGCTCGAGGAGGGCTTTCGCCAGCTCGCCTCCGAGGGAGCCGGTTGCACCCGTCAGGAGAACTCTACGCACTCCCCGGATTCGGTGAGGTCGGACGGGACCGTTACTCCAATCTGGCGGCGAGTCAGGAGTACGCGGGTCCAGCTGCCTCATAACCGTTCCACCTGAGCGGGCCCGGCCCCCGAGAGGCGGCTGCCGATTGGCAATACTATAACCGCCGTCGGGACTCCGGAGTGTGGCTGTGGGAGTCTCGGTTGAACGGGGCGTATGCAGCCTGAGTCGAGGACCACCCGACCAGCGAGGTGTGCAGTGGGGCTCTGCACGGTCACGCTGTACCGCAGCCTGTTGCCGCTCCGTCACTTCGACTCCTGCTAAAGATCCACTTCGATCGGCACGATGGCAATGCCCGCCGCGCATATCTCCCGCGAAATCAGGCCTGCCCCGCGCCGAACGTTCCATGGGGCCAGTTGCGGCGCTGGGCGAGATTGAGCTGGAGCGCGAGGAGACCCCGTCCCCAACCCAGCTCATGGGTCGTTCGCGCGGCCGTCCGCAAGATCCTCGGGAGGGCGAAGAACTCCTTCTGCGCCCAGAGCGTGCCCTCCCCGAGCTCTTGCGCGGTCATTCTCTTCGGCTCGAAGCAGACATGGGGGCTCACGTACCTGCCCCAGTCCCATTCCGTGATCCTGCCCTCCCTGGCGAAGCGCTCGAAGATCGGGGTACCGGGATAGGGAACGAGCACGCTCAGGTTGATCATGTGCGCGCCCCCTTCCCGGATCACCTCCAGGGAGCGCTCGAAGACGGATGAGTCGTCAGCATCGAGACCGAAAACGAAGGCTGCGACAAGCCCGATTCCCGCTCCAGCGATCCGCCGCATCGCCTCTACGTAAGTCGACTCGGGTGACGCGCCGCCGGGGACCTTCCGGATCCGGTGCTGCTGATTGATGGAGTCGAAACCGACGAACAGACCCGCGCACCCGGAGGCACGAGTCAGTTGGAGAAGCTCTTCGTCGAAAGCCAGGTGCCAGGTCGCTTCGCCGACCCAGGAGCGCCGCAGCGGGATCAGAGCCTCGAACAGCTGCCGTGAGTACGCCCGGTCCGCATACAGGTTGTCATCCACGAACAGGATCGGATCGCCCGGAAGCGTGCGGATCTCCTCCACCACGCGCTCTACCGAGCGACGGCGGAGCCGTCGATGACCGACGGCGGCGAGGGAGCAGAACTCGCAGTCGAACGGGCAACCCTTCGTCGCCTGTATCGCCCACGGCGTGTGGCGACCATGGGGCATGAGATCGCGACGCGGAGGCGGCGAGGAATCGAGGGCAACCGGTCCGGGTGCGTCGTAGCGCGGTTCGAGCCCGCCATTCATCGCGTCGCGCACCACCTGGGGCCACGTCGCTTCGGCCTCGCCGACCACGATCGCGTCCGCGTGCTCGGCGGCCTCTTCCGGGTTCAGGGTCACATGGATTCCCCCCAGCACGACGGGGATGCCCGAACTCCTCATTCGCGCGGCCAGCTCGTATGCGTGGGGCGCCGTGGGAGCCTGAACCGAGATTCCCACAAGGTCCGGGTGAGACGCGTTGGGGATCGGCTGCGTCGATTCGTCCACGACGATGACCGTCGCCTCGGGAGGTGTCAATGCAGCGACGGTATAGATCCCGAGGCCGGGATATCCCAGTCGCCGTCCTCGCCTCCTCCTGCCCCCCGTCGCGGCCTCGCCGCGGACCGGCGCGGGATCAATTAGCATGACATCCACTGCGACCTCCTGCGTGCAGGGTGTCCCCGAGCTGGTGGAAATCGAGTACGTCCTCGCAAGCCCGTCGATCGGGCGGGCCACGTGCTCCCGGCCGCCGTCACGGTCCACAATCGATCATAATACTGCGACTGACTGCATCGGCCCCGTGGTCAGATACCCGGAAGCGGTCAAGCTGGAGTCAATCGGAAGCCTCGGCCCATGACTCCTGCTTGACGCTGGAGTCGCATACTGACCCATTCGCCGCCCCTCGGAACGAAGACGGAATGCGCCATGAGTCCGCGAATCTCAACCGCAAAGGCTGTGCTGCCTGCCGTAGACTGCGAGGCCCCCCTCGTCGGCAACCAGGGCGCCGCCGGCTCCATGGCGGGGGGCGCATCCCGCGCGTGGGCCGACCTTTGCATCGCCTTTCCGCACAGGGACCGTGAATCCCGCAACGTCCCGTCCGCCGTGACCCCCCGGAGTGCAAGGCGGCACGCGGCCTACCGGCTGCACAGATTCGCGCAGCGCCGGACCCGCAGCGGCGTCCGTCTTTCGACCCTGTCTGAGCTCGCGCCACGAGCCCGTCGACAGCTCGAGCAACGAGCCGGGATGCTCTACCCGGGTCCCTCGGCACCGACCCCGGTGTGAACATGAACCGGGTGCAGCGATCCGTGAGCGCGTGGATGGTGGCCGTATCACGGCATCCGGTCCCCATCATTCTTGCGGTCCTGTGCGGCACCCTGGCGCTCGGTGGATACGCGGCCGGCAACCTCGGCCTGAACAGCGACACGGGCAGCATGTTCTCCGAAGAGCTGCCCTGGCGCCAGGCGGACCTCGAGTACAAATCTGAGTTTCCCCAGCTCCGGAACGAGGTGCTGGTGGTGATCGATGGACTCACGCCCGAAAGGGCGGAGATGGCGCAGCGCCGACTCGCGGACCACCTGCGCGGGCACCCGGACCTGTTCTTCCACGTGTACGCGCCGCTCGGTGACGAGTTTTTCCGGCGGCAGGGGCTGCTGTACATGGAGACCAGGCAACTGGCCCAGCTGCGCAACAACCTGTCGGAGTACGGGGACGACCTGAAGGCGCTCGAGGCGGACCCGACGGCGGCGGGCCTCCTCGATCAGCTGATCGATACACCACGGGACGGCCAGCCGGACTCACGAGAGGTGGATGTTCGCGAACCCGAGTCCGTCCGGGATTCCGTACTGCTCCGGATCGTCGCCGAGGTGGGCGCCGCGTTCCAGTCCCAGATGCATCGACAGAGCTACGATCTCCCGTGGCGGGAGATCCTGACCGGCAGTGACGCGAGTTCGGCGGAACGCCGCCGTTTCATCCTGTTCAATCCACGGATCGACCACCAGAGCGCGCTGCCCGCGGGGGCGGCAATGAACGAGCTGCGCCGGGCGATCCGGGACATCACCCGGCTGGGCCGCAGCGGGATCCGGATCCGGGTGACCGGATCGGAAGCCGTGGAGCACGAATCGATCGCAAGCGCCTACTCCGGCACCCGACGAACGGCAGCCGTGGCGCTGCTGGCCGTCGGCGCCATCCTGTTCGCAGGGCTGGGCTCTCTGCGCCTCGTGGCCGCCAGCCTGATCACCCTGGTGGCCGGCCTGGCGGCTACAGCCGCGTTCGCGGCAGCCACGGTAGGGCAACTCAACCTGATCTCGATCGCATTCGCGGTCCTGTACATCGGGCTCGGCATCGACTATGCCGCCCACCTGTGCCTCGGCCTCGTCGAGGCTTTGCGCGAACGTGCCGGGTACGATCGCGCGGTCGCGCTGACCGGGCACCGGGTCGGGACCGCGCTGCTGATCAGTGCTCTCACGACGGCGGCCTGTTTCTACGCATTCGTTCCCACCGACTTTCGCGGAATCTCCGAGCTCGGCCTGATCGGAGGAACCGGGATGCTGATCAGTGTCCTGATGACGCTGACCCTGCTCCCTGCGCTGCTGTCCGTTCGACCGTTCCGAATCACCGAACACCGTCCCGCTCGTCTCTGGGAATCAGATGAGCCAGGCCGGGTGGCGATGGTCATGCACGAGCTGACCGGCAGGCGCGGAAGGGCAGTGGCCTTGTTGGCCGCCACGGTCCTCGTCGCTGCCCTCCTGTTCCTGCCGCGCCTCTGGTTCGACCACGATCCGATGCGGCTGGCCGATCCCGAGTCCGAATCCCTTCGGACGCTCAAGGAGCTGGCAGGAGAACCATCGAACGTACCCGACGCGATCTCCGTTCTGGCTTCGAGTCCGGCGGATGCGCGTGAACTCGTGGATCGGCTGCTCGCGCTCCCCGAGGTAGGCGAGGTGCGGACTCTGGAGTCGTCTTTGCCGACAGATCAGACCGAGAAGCTGCAGATCATCGGGGAGATCGCAGCAACGCTCGGCTCTGAGATCGAATCGGACGGGCTGCCTCCTCCTTCGATCTCGCCTGTCGGCCGGACGGTGGAGTCCGTGGCGGGATTCCGAGAGCGCGTCTTGAAAGTCGCGCAGACGATGGAGGGCGCGGCAGCCGACTCCGCGCGCGGGCTGGCACTCCTGCTCACGAGATGGCAGCGGTGGCTGGACGAATGGCGACCGGAAACGCAGGGCAGGCTGGTCGAAACCCTCGACCAGGGCCTGGCAGGCTCACTCGCATACGACATACGGCGCATCCGGGTGGGAACGGGTGCCGAACCGATGACCGCGGCCGACCTTCCGACCGAGATTCGTAGCCGCTGGATCGGGACCGGGGGGCAGTACCGGGTGCAGATCGTTCCAGCGCAGAGGCTCGCATCGAGCGCGGACGTTGCGGTGTTCGTGGACCGCGTAAGCACGGTTGCGCCGGGCCTGACCGGCATCCCGGTGTACGGGCTGCAATCGGCCCGCTCGGCGATCCGTGCGTTCTGGCGTGCCTTGCTTCTCGCCGTTTTAGCCACCGCGGGAATGCTGGTCATTCTGATGCGGTCCGCCCGCGATTCCGCGCTGGTGGTCGCGCCCGTTCTCCTCGCTGGAGTCGTGACGCTCGGGGCCGCCGCTGCCCTGCACATGCCGATGACCTACAGCAATCTCATCACGCTGCCCTTGCTGCTCGGCATCGGCGTCGACAACGGGATCCACATCGTGCACCGGATTCGCAGCGGTCTGCCGCGCGGTGGGAACTTCTTCGCCACGAGCACGTCACGGGCCATCGTCGTGGCCGGCCTGACAACCATGGGCAGCCTGGGGAGCATGTCCGTCTCGAGTCACCGGGCCCTGGCGAGCATGGGCCAGTTGCTGGCGATCGGCATGGTGGCGGTTCTGCTCAGCACCATGATCCTGCTGCCGGGCATGCTCGTGCGAACCGGTTCCGGGGCGGGTCCGGTCGAATAGAGAGCCGGCAGTCCGCCCGTCAGGGCAATGTGCAGGCTTCGGCTGGCTTTTCCCCCGCGACTCCGAGCGTCTGCGGCACGCTCGTGCACCGGACCCAGTCCGGCACCACTTCGCATTCCGGCAGGAAGCTCAACTCGTGTGCGGCGAAGTGGCCCGAGACGCGAATCCGGTGCGTGGTCGAGAAGTCCCGACCTTCGCGGCAGTCGTCCGGGAAGCGGATCGTGGCGGTGCCGTCGGTCCCGATCGCTCCCGCCTCGTCGTTCCGGTAGCTGCTGATGACGGAATGAAGTTCGGCTGCTGCTTGCCCACCCAACATCCGGCGACACTGGAACGCGGTATCTGAAAGGCCCGAGGGCGTCGGTGCCCTGCGGAGGAAGACTCCCCCGAGCAACGCACCGCGCGTTGAAGACTCTGCAACCGTTGAGGCCGCGGTGAAGACCCGGGTGGACACTCCTGCATGGAGATCGCCCACTCACGAAACGGCGTCCCGGTCCGCCTGACGGAGGCGACGTGGAATCACATCGTGGATCGCCACCCGGAAATGCGGTGGCACCGATGGCGCGTCCTGAGCACCGTGGCCGACCCCGACGTGATCCAGCGAGGCGACTTTGGTGCGCGGATCGCGGCT
>JAMJQV010000257.1 GCA_023554435.1 Gemmatimonadota bacterium
TGAGAAGGGACCCAAAAGCGTTTCATATGAAACGTCTTTCGAAGACTCGGCGCACCGCAGGGCGGATGCGCTGGGTCTGATAGCCGAGCGGGCTATGGCAGCCGGATTCTCCTCCTCTTCGGATAGCGACGCGCGGGCCCCTCTCAGTGGCAGCCGCGCGGAGCGCTATCAGGTACTGCTCCACGTGGATGCCGAGACCTTGAGAGAAGACGGAAATCTCGGCCAGTCGGAGCTGGAGGACGGTACACGCGTTTCATATGAAACGTCGAGGCGGCTCGCGTGCGATGCCTCGGTGGTACGCATGGGTCACGCTTCGGACCGGTCCGTGCTCGACGTGGGCCGGAAAACCCGCACCATTCCGCCCTCGGTGCGCCGGGCGCTCGAGGTCCGCGATCGGGGCTGCCGCTTCCCGGGCTGCGGCCTGCGGTTCACCGACGCGCATCACATCAAGCACTGGGCTGACGGAGGCGAGACCAGGCTCGACAACCTGCTACTACTCTGCGGTCACCATCACCGGCTGCTGCACGAGGAGGGCTGGAAGGTCGAGTGGTGGGGCAAGGACCGGCGGGCGGCGTTCATCGACCCGAGGGGCCAAACGCACATGGGCCGCCCGCGCCAGGCGCCCGAGCTCGAGACGAACCCGGTCGAGGCGCTCATCGAAGACACCCGCGGACGCGGAGCCGATCCCGACTTCTACACCGCAGGCGCAAGTTGGAAGCGCGAGGCCGACATCCCCGACGAGATCTACTTCAAAGCCATGGAGTCCATCGGGTGACGGTGAACGGGAGTCGCCTGGCCGCGCGACGCCTTCAGCTGGCTCACGGCTGGTCAATCCCTGGAGCCGGGACCGCGAGATCGCGACAGATCTTCATCGCCAAATAGTCGTTGATCTCACGATGGCGGGGAACAGCGGACGTCTTGTTGCGGGCCGGGTTGAGGTAGATAAAGTGCTTGCTCCCTTCTCGGAGGAGCTGGCAATGGTGGGCGCGGAGGTGACGGATCAGGACACGACGCTTCACCCGGCCCCAACGCGGAGCGGCTCCCTGATGTCTCCTTCGGTCTCTTCCTGGCGTACGATCTCTCGATTCGCGTCGAGGACGAGTTCGACCGCTTCCTTCAGGTTGGAGCGGGCCTCCTCCAGCGTCGCCCCTTGGGAGTTGGCGCCCGGCAACTCCTCAACCCAGGCGATGTAGCCCTCACGCACTTCCCGGAACACAGCCGTGAATTCCATATACAATTCTCCACCTCCTCGTTTCTTAATCTAGCCAGGGCTGTGACTGAATGCTCAACTCGCGGGCTCCTTTTGCCCTTGCCCGTGTATGCCGCATCGATCCACAACCTGAACGCGAGGTGAACGATGCAGCGCAATCCCGTCACGGGGCTATTCCGCCAGTTCCTGGCCGCCCTGGTGCTTCCCGCCGTAACTGCGAGCCTGGGTCTCGCGCAGGCTCCCGAAGTGGGCGGCACCCTGATCGTGGTCAACAAGGGTGCGGCCTCGGCGAGCATCGTCGATGTCAGTACCGGCCAGATTCTGAAGACGCTTCCCACCAAAGAGGGACCGCACGAGGTCGTGGTCTCGAAGGACGGCAGCGTGGCTGTCGTCACCGACTACGGCGCGCGAAGCGGCGGAAACACGCTCACCGTGATCGATGTCCCCGGACTGGCCGTGGCGCGTACCGTGGACCTGGGCGAGCATCGCCGTCCGCACGGCATCGATTTCATGCCTGGCGACGAGGTCGTGGCGGTCACCACCGAGCAGAGCAGGCACGTCGTGCTCGTGAACGTGGAAACGGGCGAGATCGTGTCGGAACTGCCGACCGAGGGCGACGTGTCACACATGCTGGCCATCCCGGGTAGCGCCGACCTCATCTACACCAGCGACATCAGAGACGCCACGGTCACCGAGATCGAGGTAGCCCGCGGCGCATCGATCAGGAAATTCAAGGTCCCGGTGACCCCGGAAGCCGTCGGAGTCACACCAGACGGGTCCGAAGTCTGGGTCGGCAGCAATGACCTTGGAGTAGTCTCGGTCGTCGATACGGAGAGCGGCGAGGTGACGCAGGCCCTCGAGGGCTTTGGCTGGCCGTACCGGGTAGTGTTCAGCGAGGACGGCGAGACCGTGCTCCTCCCCGACCTGAGAGGCAACGAGCTGCGGATCGTGGACGTGCAGTCCCGCTCGGAGAAAACCCGCGTCTCTTTCCCCGATGCCGGACCGCAGAGCGTCATATTCTCGGCCGACGGCAAGTACGTCTTCCAGACGCTGAGCCTCGAGGACCGGGTAGCGGTGATCGAACTCGAGTCCGGCTCGGTGATCGGCTATCTCCCGGCAGGCTACCGGCCGGACGGGTTGGCGCATACGGCCAGGGTGGTCGAGTAGATGAAGGAGGTCAGGTCAATGCTGGGACGGATCGGCCTGGGCGTGACGCTGCTCATGCTCATCCCTTCGTACGTGATCGCGCAGGAGCCCAGACCGCCCGTGAACCTGACGGATCATCCGGCGGACGATCGCTACCCTTCGTGGTCGCCCGCAGGCGGGGCGCTGGCCTTCGAGTCGAATCGCGATGGAAACTGGAACCTGTACCTGATGGACCCGCGGACCGGGAACGTGACGCAACTGACCGATCACCCGGCTGACGACCGGTTTCCGGGCTGGGATCCGATCGGTCAGACCCTGGTTTTTTTCAGCGATCGAGACGGCCGGCCGGCACTCTACACGCTCGCGCTCCTGACGGGCGAACTG
>JAMJQV010000258.1 GCA_023554435.1 Gemmatimonadota bacterium
GGAGCTGATGTGACCTGCATGGCGCCCTGGGACGCTTCGGCGCCGGAATCCGGACCGGCCTCGGCCGGTTCCTCGCCAGCACACGCGCCGATCGATAAGGCCGCGAACGCCAGCAAACCAGCCACTTTCATGGGGATCTTCATAGGTGCCTCGTGGAATGAGATAGGGGGGGATCCGATACAAGTAGTGTACTCAAACCGCCGGATCGCAGGAAGGTGCAGGGCTCGCTCTTTCGCGCGAGCCGCGGCGGGAGGTTGACGCGGGCCAAGAGCTTGTCGTTCTTGTACTCGTCCAGCGAAGCCAACACGCACACTGCCAACTTCTTCGGGAGGTGACCATGCCACGAGTTCTTTTCGCGCACCACGTGACCGACACCGATCACTGGGTCAGCAAGCACTCCGAGAGAGTAGAGGGGTTCGCCGCCTGGGGTTCGAACGTGGCCGACTACGTGACCGCGGACGGGAGCAACTGGGTGATCGTGGGCGTCGATGTCCACGACATGGATGCAATGCAGGCGGCGATGGCCAGCCCGGAGATCGAGGCCGCCAAGCGCGCGCACGGGGTCATCGAGCCGGTGCACATGTTCGTCGAGACAGGCTAGGCTGAGCCGCCCGATCAAGCCGGCGGGCGCTCCGCTGACCTCCTAGGGCGTTTGCCTCTCGGTGGATGAGACGCTCACTCGAGGACCAAGCTGCCGGCGTTGTCCGGAGTGTCTGTCGGTCGAGAGGATGTGCCCTGCCTGTACGTGACCGGGGCCCGGAGCCAGAGGCCGCAGCTCGGTGAGCCACGTTGCTCGTGGGTCGTATCGGGCGAAGAAGGTTCTTCCCGCCTGCTCCGGATCGCGCGCCTGGAGAAGCGCCAGCACGAACGCCTTCTGTCCGGCGACGTGAGTTACTCCCTGAACGTGCACCTTCCCGGGGTGTGCGGACATCACGGGCCCCCGGGCCGTGCGCCCGATCCCCGACATGCGGCGGAACGCCGCCTGGTAGATATCGAGTGCCCGCGCCAGCGGCACGGAGAAGTAGTGATGGGCTCCCGTGTCGCGCTCCACGAACATGTAATACGGCACGCATCCCAGCTGCACCTGCTCGGTCCACATGCGCGTCCACGCTCTGGCGTCGTCGTTCACGTGGCGGATCAGCGGGGCCTGGGTGCGTACTACCGCTCCCGTGCCGCGGATCTTCCGTATCGCCTCCCGCGCTGTGCCAGTGGCCAGCTCCCTCCAGTGACTGAAGTGGGCCATCAGAGCCAGGTGCTTGCCAGAGTCCACGATTCGCTCGAACAGCCGCAGAAGCTCCTCTGAATCGGCGTCATCCACGAAGCGGTGGGGCCAATAGGCCGGGGACTTGGTCCCGATCCGGATCGTCTGGATGTGGTCGTACTCGGGCTGCAGCAGTGGCTCCACGTGCGCTCGCAGCCGGTCCGCCTTCATGATCAGCGGATCACCGCCGGTGAGGAGGACATCCGTGATCTCCGGGTGGCGCGCGAGGTAGCTCAGGTACGTGCGACTCTTGTCGGTCGCGAACTTCAGCGCATCGGTGCGAACAAACTGCGGCCACCGGAAGCAGTACGTGCAGTAGGCGTGACACGTCTGCCCGGCGGACGGGAATACGAGGGCCGTCTCGCGGTACTTGTGCTGGATCCCCGCGACCGGCTCACCGTGGAGCAGCGGAACGTTGTCGTCCGCCTGCCCCGCCGGATGAGGGTTGAGACGTCCGCGAATCGACGCAACGATCCGAGCGATCTCGGTCCGAGCGTCCTGGCGAACCGCCGAGGCGAGAGCCCCGAACTCGGCCGGCTTCAGCATGTCCCGCTGCGGAAACGTGAGGCGGAAGATCGGGTCATCGGGGACGCGCGACCAATCGATCAGCTCCTCGACGACGTAGTTGTTGGCTCTGAAAGGGAAAACGTGCGCGACCACGCGCATCGCGAAGCGGTCTTCTGCGGACAGCCTCGACAGCTGCGGAAGATCCTCGATGTCGCGGATCGTAATGAAGCGCATCCTTCGGTGGGTTCGGCTCACGCAATCTCCTTTCGGGATTCGTGCTATAGTCGTCTCCTGTCGAGGTTCGCCTTCACGGCACTCCTGTATCCACCGATACCCCGAGAGCGGACGTCCGTTGCATCGGCCGAGCCCTGCTTCGTGCGCCCGATCAGCCTCGAGTCACGGGTGCTTCGACGCCCTGACCAGCATCTTCATGCCTCTTCCATGACACCAGGGGCGACGATCGGACCGGGCGACAGCTCTTCCGCTTCCATCATCGTGACAATGCGCTGGAGCACGAACAGCATTTGCGTCTGCTCCCACTCCTCGAGATCGCCCAGCTGCCGGGTGAAGGACTCCCGAAGCGGCGGCGGGGCCGCGCGGAGCACGTCCTGACCTGCAGCAGTGAGAGACACGACGACCTGGCGCTTGTCCGAGCTGCTCCGTTGCCGCGTCACCAGCCCCCTCGTCTCCAACCGCGCGGCAATGTCCGCTGCGGTAGGCAGGCTGACACTGATCGCGCGTGCAAGGTCACTGCTCGACATCTCTCCGCGCTCCTCCACCGCGCTCAGCACCAGAAGCTGGGGGCCGGTCACGCCGAACTGCCGAAGCAGGCTACGAGAGTGGAGATCAGTGGCCCGCATGATCCGTCGCAGCGCGACGAGAACCTGCTGGGGCAGCTGAGACGACGCCCCGTCCGTCATGTCCCAGAACTCCTATGTGTACAGATGATTTGATGGGTCTCTGTCAAGACCAAAGGTGAACGTGAAGCCGCCTATAATATAGCATTTCATGGCCTTGCAGCCAATACCAGTATTGTTATGTTCCCATATATTTCTTCTGAATTCGATCCAGTGTACTCAACGGAAAGGACATCTGATTTGGGAAGGCCGAAACGAGTCGACTACGACCAAGCCCGCGACCGGCTCTTCATGGAGATCTGCCGGTGTAACGTGCTGGAGGCGTCGGACGCAGACGCCGCGGCGTGGCTGGACGACACGGTCCAGTATCTCGCCCAGGAGTACCCGGCGCTGACGCGCGAGGAGCTAGGCGAGCTTCGGATGGCAGGAGGCAACTACGTGGCGCCGCCCATCCCGCACGGCAAGGGCATCAACGCCACGAACCGCGAGGAGTGGGCGGATGAAGCGGCCGCGACGGAAGCCTGACGCGGCCTGGCTGCCGGTGGTCCGGCTCGTTCTACGCCAGCCGCCCGAGCAGCCGGAGCCACGCGCTGACCTGGTTGAACACCAGGTACTCCGAGTGGACCCGCCGTTGTGCGCTCAGGCCCCACAGGTCACGGTTCCGATGATGCCCCAACATCTCCGACATCATCGCGGCCAGCTCGCCCGAGTCTTCCGGATTGCTCACTAAGCACCCGTCCACTCCGTCCCGCACCTGGTGACGCGGACCGCAGGCGCGCGAGTTGGTCAGAATCGGGATCCGCTTCCACATCGCCTCCGTGACCGTGAGGCCGAACCCCTCGCGCAGCGAGTTCTGGACGACGATTGTCGAGGCGCGCTGGAGGGCATTCACGATCAGGGCATTGCGCCGACGCGATGACATGGGCAGCGTCACCATGGCGATGTCGTCCTGCATCTCCGGCGACAGCGACAGATAGGCGGCGTGAAGATCCTCGATCACTTCCTGCCCTTCCGGATCGTCCTGGATCGATTCGGGGTCCGGCCCCGCCAAGACCAGCCGCACCAGGTCGAGCCGCCTGCGGTACGCCCAGTCCTGCTCCGCGTCATCTCCGTTGACGAAGCGCCGCTTCAGCTCGACGAACGCCTCCATCAGCGGGCGCCAGCCCTTGAGGCGGTCCCAGCGAGACACCTGCGTGATGATGGGGCGGCTGAGCAGGCCGATGTTGTCCCACATGTTCGCCGGCCGGAAGGAGCCATCTCCCTGTAGCCGGTTGACCACGTCGTCGTAAGGGGGCGGAACGAGGGGGCTCGGGCTACGCACCAAAGCGGAGTTCGTGAGGATTCCAACCACCTTGTGGAAATGCAGCTCCCGGTTCTTGTCTCCCAGCGGATCGATCGCGGGGGTGATGACCGATGCCCGGTGGGTGAAGGCCTCCGGCACGTACGCGGTGGTCGAGAACACGCCGTGTTCGTACGCTTCGAGGAACGGAGCCAGGAAATCCCAGGCCGCCCGGGTCGAGGCGTTCTCGAGATCCAGCCCGATGTGGCAGCGCCACAAGGCCAGGACATCGACCTGCTCGCGGATCATCCCCGCCAGAGCCGACGGCTGCGGGTCATGCACGATCAGGATGTCGCCGGGCTTGATCCGCTCGGTCAAGAACGCCGCGTTCGACGCGTTCTCGCGCTCGAATAACTCCCGGGCCCCGGCCGGCAGCTCGGGCGAGCCCTCCCCGTGGATCATGTTGTGGATCTGCTTGGTCAGATCGAAGAACGCCGGCTCAGAGGACTCGATCACCGCCCACTCCGTAGGAAAGCCGAGATCGCGAAGCAGGGTGATCATCGTCGGGAGCATCTCCGCCACTCCGCCGCCCTGCGCGGTGGAGTTCACCATCCAGATCTTGCGCCCCTTCAGTTTCGCTCGGACCCCCCGGGCCGTCTCTTCGAGCTCATCGACGTGGTGGGCGAGGTGTGCCACAGCCTCATAGTCACTCAGGGTCGCCGATGCGGGAACGTCCACGACGAAAGCCATTCGTTATCCTCTCGTATGCGTGTCGCGTTGATGCAGGAGCTCGGTCAGGAGTCCGGCCACATCCGGCTGGCCCTCCACCCGGTAGTGAGCCGCCGTCGGACCCGGGCCGACTTTCACGCCGACGTCGCCCGGCCCCAGGACCTCGAAGACTGCCTCATCCGTCACGTCATCCCCGACGAAGAACGTGGCGCTGGCTCCCCGGGCGGCCCGGTACGCCTCCAGGGCCTGCCCTTTGTCCGCGGAAACGGCCATGAACTCCAGGACCTTCTTGCCTTTCTTGACCTGTGCGGCGATCGGGCCGACGCGTTCGATCGCCTCGCGGCCCGCTCGTATCTGTCCCTTTACGCTCACGTTGCGCAAGTGAAATGCCACGCTGAATGGTTTGACTTCCAGCTCAGAACCGGGATGATGATGGACGACCGGGGCAAGCCTGGCGGCGAATACCTCGATGTCGGGATGAACGTCCAGCCCCTCGTCCGCCCCCGGCTCCGCCCCGTGGCTGCCGATAATGTCGATCCCCGGGATCCTCGGTCCCAGGCGCTTCTCGACGTCCGCTCGGGCCCTCCCCGAGATCACCAGGACGGACGTGGAAGGAAGCGCCGCCAGCCCGATCAGAGGCTCCAGCGCGCGAGGGTCCGGCGCCGCAGCGGATGGGTCGGAAACGATCGGCGATAGCGTGCCGTCGAAGTCGGCCGCCACCAGGAGCATGTCTGCGCGGCCGAGCCGACGAAGGGCCACGTCAAGGTCTGATCTCAATTCTCGAGGGCCTCGATGCACTTACGTGACCAGCGATAGACGTCGTATCGCTGAACGGTCGCGCGGAGTGCCTGCATCCTTGTCGCCGCCTCCTCGGGGGGAGTCTGCACGGCGCGTCGGAGCGCCTCAGCCAGTTGGTCCAGGTTGAGCGGGTTGATGAGCACTGCCTCCTTGAGCTCCGACGCCGCGCCGGCGAACTCGCTGAGCACGAGCAGGCCGTCATTTGAAACGCGTGAGGCGACGTACTCCTTGGCGACGAGGTTCATGCCATCGCACAAGGGGGTGACGAGCATGACGTCGGCGACGCTGTACGCCGCCACGAGCCCCTCGAACTCCAGTGGGCGGTACATGTACACCACGGGCGTGTAGCCCGGGCGCCCGAACTCCCCGTTGATCTGCCCGACCAGGC
>JAMJQV010000259.1 GCA_023554435.1 Gemmatimonadota bacterium
TGAACGCTTCGTCGTCGCCGCGGTCCATCTGCCACACCAGGAATAGCGTTGAATTGGGCCGCCACTCCCAGCGGAATACCACGTTGCTGCGGAACGACAGCGCTTTGAAGTCCTCACGCTCGAAACTGAACGTGTCGTCTCCGTCGGTCACGGTGATCTCCCGAGGAGCCGGGCCCTCGGACTCCTCGATCGTGGTTCCGTCCGTTCCATACGTCCGCAGGTAGCGGCTGCCGGCGGCCTCGAGTTCGCCGTACTTGCTGTACGACCCCGCAGCAGCGAATGGCTCTGCGTACGCCTCGAGGCTGATGTCCGGGGTGAAGGCGTAGTTCACCCTGAGCCGGGCTCTGACCTGGCTGTAGTCGATGAAGGCGAACACATACCGCTGCCCGTAGGTGGCCTCACTTCCACCGTCGAACACGTCCACGTACTGACGGGACTCGACCCCGCGCTCGTAGCCGGGGGACAGACTGAGCTGGAAGGCCCCACCGGGCTTGAATTGGATGTTTGCGCCGATCTCGTAGCCCCAGTCGCCCAACTCGCCCCACGAGTACCCGCCGTCGAGGTGGAACGTGGTGAGTTTCCTCCGGTCGCTGTTCACATTGGCGCTGACCCCGTACGCCCGGCCGGTTCCCATGCTGGGGCCGCCGCGCGTCAGGAAGTCGCTCTCGGCCCGGGGCCGGTGATCGAATTCGGCCCCGAAACCCCAGAAGTTGAGCAGCGTGAATCGCCCGCCGAGTTCAATCTCGCCAGGCTGCCGAATTCCCCCGTAGTTCCATGCGCTCTGCGCGGCCAGCTGGATCCGGTAGTCCTGGAACGTGGGTCCGGGCTGGGTCTCCCGGTACGTCAACTGAGCCTCTCCCTCGATACGGTCCGCTTTGCGCAGTCGCCCGGCATCGTTGATGTCGAACCCCGGCGACTCCGCACCGACGCCGATGCCCCACAGCCAGTGCACGGCGCTTTCGCGTTCGAACTGAAGGCGGGCGCGGTAGCCGGACAGGGACGTGCGGGTCGTGTCGTAGTCGACGTAATCCGCGTCGGGACGTTGGAAATAATGCGAGCTGAACTCCTGCACCCGCTGGATAGCCTCCGCGGTACCCGCGATATAGCTGCCCGCTGCCAGGCCGCGCAGCTCGTAGGTGCCGCCAGCGATACGCAGGTTCCAGTCCACCTGCCCCGCGTAGGCCTCACGGTTCATCTCGTACTGAAGGGCGTCCTGGAAACCGAGGTCGCGGCGGACGCCGGTTCCTGAGATACCGACGGTCGAACCCTCCGTTCCAAACTCCTGCTTCAGGCTGGCCACGGCCCAAACGGTTGCCGGCTGCACCCGGGCGTCCCCGAAGGAGTCTGTCGCGCTGTCGTACGTGCGAGCGCTCTCCTCGGCGGTTGCCGCCCCGAGAACTCCGACGGACAGGCCGCCAGGAGTTCGTCCGGTCACCTTCATGGCTGTGAGGATGGTGGTGTTGTCAGGATAGTCCGCGTAGTCGGCGTCGATGCCTCCTCTGGGCGCCGCTCCGATGCGCCGCGAGTAGAACAGGCCTTCGGACTCCAGCAACTCCTTTCCCTCGACGAAGAAGGGGCGCCGCTCGGGAAAGAAGGTCGGAAACGCGGAGAGGTTCACCTCGGCCGGATCCGCCTCGACCTGGCCGAAGTCGGGGTTGAACGTCGCGTCGAGCGTGAGACTCGGCCCGATTCCCATCTTCAGGTCGGCGCCGGCCCGGCCGTCAAACTCGCTGGTACTCGAGAACGGATCCGACGGATCGACCAGGCTGCTGCTGGTCGTCGTGAGGTTGCCGGCCACGTACGGAACCAACTCCACGGGCCGGCGTGTCTTGATTCCCTGGAGGCCCTCAAGGTCGCCAAACCATGACGGCCATCCGGCCTCGTCCCGGGGCACCTCAATCCAGTAGAGGTCTTCGTTCTTGCTCGGGATGTAGCGGTTGATGTTCACGCCGAAGGCGAACGTGTCGCCCTCGTTGAACCGGAGCTGGGAGAACGGAATCCGCATCTCGGCCGTCCAGCCGAGCGAGTCGATCACGGCACTCGCACTCCACACCGGATTCCAGCTGTAATCGCGATCGCGGAAGTTGTCGGCGTCTTCCCCGGTGTACCAATCGAGGCGGCTCCCGGCGGCCGTGACCGCGATGGAGTAGTAGGTACGGCGATTCTGGTAGCTGTCGATGTTGACGATGAGGCGTTCAGAGTCGCCTCCGTCGTCGCGACGGGACAGGATGGCCCGGATCTGAGACGGGTCCTGGGCGTACATCCTTGCCCCTATGTACAGGGCCGTCTCGGTATAGACGAACGCGAATTCCGTTCGCTCCGTGGGTTGAGCACCCGGGTTCGGACTGCGCTGCGTGAAGTCCGCGCTGAAGGCGGCCCGTCGCCACAGGTTCTCGTCGAGCCGTCCGTCCACCTCGATGGTCTCGCCTGGCTCGAGCTGCATGGCACCGAGGGTCTTGCTGACGCACGAGGGAAGCGTGCGGCGACAGGGCACCCAGGCGCGGATCGTGTCTTCCTGGGCGACCGCACTCGGAACGTCCTGAGGCAGAGACGAAGGCGTGACCGAACGTGCCGTCGACGGGATGCCGACGGACAATAGAAAAGCCGCCGCGAAGGCGGTCCATGGACCGGGTGATGTCAGGTGCACGTGTCCTCGGCGGCTTCGCCCAGCCGCGCAGGGAATGGCTTCAAACGAATGCCGTCCAGGACGTTTCAGGCCGCCGGACGGCATGTCTGTCGTCTTCTGTCAAAGACACCCAAAGGGAGCCGAACGTTCAGTGCGACCCGTCGCTCGTGACGGGCCTATGTACCGGCAGCCGCTCGGGTGGAGGAAAGCCTCTCCGGCACGTCCCGCATGCTCACGATCTGGCGGATACCGTCGCCCGCCATGTCGAGCAGTTTCTCATAGCTCGCCGCGGCTTCCGAAGGCTGACCCAGCGCCTCGTGAGCCCGCCCCTGCAGGTACAGTGATCCCTGCAACTGGCCGGGGTTTAACCGGTTCCCGCCCTGGCTGATCTGCTCCATGTTCTCGGCGATGCCGAGCGCCTCAGCCGCACGGCCGACTTCGATCAGCGCCAGGGCTTCCTGCATGCTGGGGCCGACGAGCGCGGGCCGCGGCGCTCCGACGAGCTCCCGTGCTTCGTCGTACAGTTGGACGGCGGCCTGAGCGTCCCCCTGGTACCATGCGACGATCGCGTCCACCAGGAGGGTGACCAGGGCGACCTGGCCCTGCATGATTGGAGGCGCCGCGGCGAACCGGGCCATCACCGTGTCCCGCACCACCAGCATCTCGTCGACCCGTCCCTGCTCGCCGCTGTTCACGAGCAGGCCGAACATCACGCCGCCCAGAAGCTGGTCGATGGCATCGGCCTCGCGAAGACTCGCTTCCGCCCCTTCATAGTCGCCCATGAACGTGGCCAGCTGTCCGGACTCGACGAGCGGCTGAATCTGCAGGTCCGGCCGGTCAAGATCGTCCGCCAGTTCGGCTCCCGATCGCCAGGCGGCCAGCGCCTCCGGGTAGCTTCCGTCCGCGATGTAGGTATCACCGAGGAGCCGCCGCGCGTACACGGCAGCGTCCGCGCTCTCGGGCTCCATGTGGGGCTCGAGGGCCGCTCTGGCTCCCGCCGGATCGTTGTCGCGCAGGTGAGACCGAACGAGGTGTTCGAGGGACGCCAGGAATCCAGGTTCGATTGCGAGGGCGGCCTCGAATTCCTCGCGCGCGTCCTCGTTTCGCCCGATCATCTCGAGGATCTCGCCGCGCGAATCGTGCGGATTGGCCTGACCCGGCTCCAGCTCCAGGTACCGCAGGCTCAGGGAATCGGCCTCTTCCGCGTCGCCGGCCCTGCCCGCCATGTAGGCGAGGTGGTTGATGCCCGGCGCGTAGAATGGATCGAGGCGCACGGCCTCCCGGATGATCTCGCGGCCCTCTTCGTCCCTCCCCGTCGCGTAATAGAAGACGCCCAACTGATACCGGGCTTCCTTCTCTTCCGGGTACTTGTCGATGAGTTCCCGCAGCAGCGAATCGGCCGCCTCCTGGTCCCGCTCGAAATTGGCCGCGAACATGGCCTCGATCATGTAGCGGTCTCGCTCGGTGGCCTTGTCCTTGTTGTTGTCGGCGTTCTGGAAGGCGAGCAGCGCCTCTTGGCCGGCCACGTTGGCCAGCATGCCGAGGCGCAGCCACGCGATCGCGAACTCCGGATCCAGTTCCACGGCACGTCGATAATTTCTCTCAGCCTGTTCCAGGAGAAAGCGCCGTTCGGCCAGCAGTCCTTCCTGGTATTCCCGGTAGGCCTCGATGTTATCCGTGGCGAGCTGGGTAACCGGAGTAAGCTCTGTAGGTGTGAACGCAGGTCCCACCATCTGTCCGGACAGGCGAGCGGAGACGTCGTCCACCAGGGCGAAGACGTCCGAACCCCGCGATTGTTCCGCGGCGGCGACCGTTCCGTCTTCGAGGTCGATCAGCTGCACGTCGACCCGGACCTCGTCCCCGACGGCCATGAACGACCCGCGCAGCAACCTGCGCGCCCCGGACTGGGAGGCGATCTGGAGGGCCAGATCGTCGGGGATCGCCTCGGTCTCTTCGCGTCCCGCTTGTCGAAGCAGGTCGAGGAGCCGCTGGGCGCTCACCACCCGCAGGCCCTCCAGCTGGGCCAGGTTCGTGGTGAGCATGTCCGCGAGTCCCGGTCCGAGCCAGTTGAGACTGTCAGCGCCGGTGCGATTGGTCAGCGGCAGGATGGCCAGCGATCCTTCACCGAGGTCCTCCGGCAGCAGACCTGCCGGGGCGAGCGTCGGGGATCGCGGCTCAGGACGATCGCGCGTGAGGATGACTCCGGATCCGATCAATCCGATCAGGATCAGGCCTCCGACCATCAGCCCTTCCGACCGCGGCACGTTCTGCCTGCCACCCGCTCCATGGTACCAGGAGATGATCAACGCGATTGGCAGCCCGACGCCGATCATGAGGAGGGCACAGTCGAGTACGGCACGATCGAATCCGTAGTTCTCTACCACGAAGCCGATGAACTCCAACCCGACCCAGCCGGCGCCCAGATAGAGCACGGCCGTGCGGAGCACGTGCCGTTCCTGCAGTTGCCGGAAGAATTCCCTCACGAGTCCTCTCTCGAGACTTCCGTCTCTTTCAAGCGAGCCCACCTCATGCGCAATCTCCAAAGCTAGGATACGGCTCCGGAGGGGGCCAGTTTCAGCCGCATGATGCACGACCGCCGCTCCGGGAAGTGTACCCGAAGCGGCGGCCCGCTATTCGACGCGGCCGGGACAGGGCCGGCGCGCTACGGCATCAGCACCAGCGCACGCGCACGCGGTAGTTGATGGTCTCCTCACCACGCGGCGGGATCTTGACGGTGAACTTGAAGGTGTGAGCGTCGACCTTGGTGGCTCGATGCGAGGACGAGAGGATCTCCCAGTCCGCGCCGATCGGCTCGAACACTTCGACTTCGACTTCTTCGTCCTTGTGGTTCCTGAGGTTGATCTCCCACTCGCTCTCGGTGACGCAGTCGGCGATGATATCGAAGTCCATCTGCCGACGGTCGCCTACGACGTCGAAGGCCTCGCCCATCTTGATCCGCACCTTCTCATCGCGCGGTGTGTGATCGATGTGGTCTTCGCCGATGAACTGTTGGGCGCCCGAGGCGTCACTCTTGTACACCCGGACGATACCCGCGGGAAGAGGCATTCCGAGGCCGTTCTTCTCGCTGTTCTCGAAGTCCAGGAACACGCCGACCTTCTGGTTCGACTCGACCTGGCCGTACGATCCGCGGAAGTAGTAGGCGGCGCCGTAGAAGATCAGCCGCTTCTTGATCCCGAAGTCCGAAGCCTCGAGCAGCTGGACCTGCTTCTGCTCGTTGTTCAGGACGGTGGCCGGCCGGTTCAGCGTATACAGGTGGTATTCGAAGAACGCTTCCTCCGCGAAGGCCTCGTCCATCGCCATCTCGGCTCTCAAAACCTGCTTGCGGGCCGCTCCGTAGGCCTGTGGGGCGGAGACGCGCTGCACGTCGCCGGCGACCAGCTTCAGCTGCGCGTTCTCGTAGCTGGCTCCGCTCTGGTTGGTGAGCGTCACCCAACCCGTGATGTCTCCGCGCCGGTCGTTCTCGTCCACGACCATCACGTAATCGGCCTTCCAGTTGAGGTTGTGGGTGAGGTACGAGGTCTCGACCCGCTGCCGGTTCGATCCGCTGTCCAGCTTCCACAGCAGGGTGGGCCGGGAAATCAGGTTGTCCGGGACCTCTGGGAATGCCAGGCGACCCGGGTAGTTGAACGTGATCTCATCGCCGATCTTGAGGATCGTCCCCTGGTTCACCGACAGGACTTCGGCCTCCACCATCTCGTCCTGGCCGAGCACCTCGTTCCACCGGTACACCTTGACCGTCCGCCCGACGTACTTCTCCAGCAGCTTCTGGGGACTCAGGAGGTCGTACTGGTAGTTCTGCTCCAGCACGGTCAGCCGCGCACCGTCGAGGGCCCTCAGGTGCACGGTTTCCGGTTGGATGCTGGAGGCCACGTCTCCGAACTCGAGTGACACGAGGCCGCGGG
Source organism: Gemmatimonadota bacterium (assembly GCA_023554435.1). Lineage (GTDB taxonomy): Bacteria > Gemmatimonadota > Gemmatimonadetes > Palauibacterales > Palauibacteraceae > Benthicola. The sequence continues at coordinate 6,550 of JAMJQV010000259.1, forward strand.
CCAGGCTGAGGTCACGGATCTCGCGCACGAGCCCGAAGTTCTGATTGTACACGGTGATCATCACGGATTCGCGGTCGCCCGAGGTGGACTGCAGGCGCGGCACTTCCTGTGCGGGGGCGGTGCCGGGATTCGGCATGGATGCTGCGGCTGCGTAGAAGAGAGCCACGATGAGGCCAGCTGCCAGCTTCCTGATCATCTCTAGATCCTCCGAGAAGGTGTGCTTTCGCTTTCCACCCTCGGATGACGATCAGGTGGGCGGTTGTTGCACATCCCTCCGACGGCCGGGTGGTTCGAGGGCCGCCAGCGTCTTGAGATTGTGGGTCGCACGGCTCAGCAGGAGAACCCGCTCACGACGACTCGTCCCGGTCGAGCACGTAGACGTTCCGCTGCGCGGTCGGAAGAAGGACCATGTCGAATACGTTCACGTGGGGCGGCCGGGTGACCACGAAGTGGACGCAGTCGGCCACGTCGCCCGCCTCGAGAGGGTCGAATCCCTG
>JAMJQV010000260.1 GCA_023554435.1 Gemmatimonadota bacterium
GCCGGCCGAGCCCCTCCTGCGGGCGTAGCTCAGTCGGTAGAGCGTCAGCTTCCCAAGCTGAAGGTCGCCGGTTCGAGACCGGTCGCCCGCTTCGAAGAAGTTGTGACTGCGTCACGACTCGGTAGACACATTGCGGGTGTAGCTCAGTAGTTCGCACTCTACGAGTGCTCAATGTGAGCGCGGTGCGCTCACTCGGTAGAAGGTTTCGCGGGTGTAGCTCAGTTGGTAGAGCGTCAGCCTTCCAAGCTGAAGGTCGCCGGTTCGACCCCGGTCGCCCGCTTAGGCCCCGGAAACGGGGCCATTTTTTTTCTCGGCAGTTCGCAGGCTGCGCCTGCTCAATGTCGCAGCTGGACTGCGCTGCGACGCCGACCCCGGTCGCCCGCTTAGAGCCCGTTTCGTCGGGCTCTTCTTCATCATGGCAGGTCGCCGGTAGTTCGCAGGCTGCGCCTGCTCAATGTCGCAGCTGGACTGCGCTGCGACACCGACCCCGGTCGCCCGCTTAGGCCCCGGAAACGGGGCCATTTCTTCTTCTCGGCAGGTCGCCGTAGTTCAATCGCGACGCCCCTCGTCGCTACGCGCCATCCACAGATAGACCGGGATTCCGGCCGCCACCGTGGCCACCCCCCACAGGGACTCCGTGGGTCTTATCTGGAGCGCTGCCCACAGTATTGCGACCGACACGAGCAGGTAGGCCGCCGGTATCCAGGGATACGCCCAGACCCGGTAGGGTCGTGGCAGGTCGGGCCTTCTCAGCCGCAGCACGAATACCGAGGAAACGGCCAATGCGGAGAAGAAGATCAACACGAAGGTGGCATACAGGACCAGTGTCTCGAATGTGCCGCTGACCACGAGCACGGTTATCCACACACCCTGAAGGACAATGGCGTTTCGTGGGACACCGGAGCGAGACGCGGTACGACCGATCGCCCTCGGGAAGAGGCCGTCGACGGCCATGGCATGATAGACTCTTGGGCCAGCCCAAATCATCGCGCTGGCGGCCCCAACGATCGAGACCGCCACGATCAGCGTAAACCAGCGTCCGGCACCCGGTCCGAAAAGCGCCCACGCCGTCTTGTGACCGACGAGATCCATTGGCTCGCTCGCGAGCGCGGACATGGGCAGGGCATAGAGATATACGGCGTTCAGGGCCACATAGAGCACGGTCACCGCGAGGACACCCCATACCATGGAACGCGGGACGCTGCGCTGCGGAGTTCTCACCTCACCGGCGATGTACGTGGCAGCGTTCCAACCAGTGAAGCTGAAGGTCACGAACATGAAGGCAACCAGTACCGTTCCGAGCCCGAAGGACACATCAACATCGGAGGCCGCGAGATTCTGCCAATCCCCCGTGCCAAACGAGACCCCGAGAAGTACGAGTGCGACCAGGGCCGCGATCTTCAAGACGGTTAGGAATCGCTGCGTGAAACCGCCCGCCCCCACCCCCGCAACGTGGATCAGCGTCAGAATCCAGACCATGCTGAGTCCGATGACCGGAGTACCCTCTGATGCTTCACTACCCCCGATGGCGCCGAACGCGGGAACCAGTTCGCGGACGTGATCCCCGAACAGGTGAGCGCTGCTCGCGATCGCTGCGCTGAATCCGATCGTCAGCGACGTCCAACCGCTCAGGAACCCCCAAAGCGGTCCATAGGCCTCACGGATGTAGATGTACTCGCCCCCCGAGCGCGGGAACGCGGCGGCGAGTTCGCCATACGAGAAGGCACCGAACAGAGCGAACACGCCCCCCAACAGCCACAGGGCGAGGATGACTCCAGGGCTGCCCAGGTCGGCAGCCATGAAGCCTGTCGTTCCAAAGATCCCGGTTCCCACCATGTTGGAAACCAGCAAGCAGGCAGCGGTGAACGCGGTGACGCGGCCGGCGAGCGGATTCGTGGCTGTAGCCCCCCGCTCGCCCTCGAGTCCTGATTCCTGCGCCGCGGCGCAGCTTGCTTCCTCAGCGGACACTGGAGTCACTGACTCTTGCGCCGCAGCCAACCGCCGGGGTTCTGGGTGAGGACGTGCGCCTCACGCGTGAAATCCTGCTCGTACAGCTCGGCTCCTCCAGTGTCGAGATACTCGTTGAGCGCCGTCATTGGACCGGGGCCCCACTCGGGTGCCACCGGGATGCCGTCCAGGTGGGTGTCCTCGACGATCAGATAGCTGCCGGGACTCACCAGGGGACCGTACATGCGCAACTCCTGGAGCACATGGTGCGCCTCGTGGTTCGAGTCGAGCAGCACCATTACCGTCTTGTCCGCAACCCGCTCGGCGATCGACGCGACGGTCTCCGGATCTGTCGAACTCGAGTGAATGAACTCGACGTACTCACGCCACAGGCCGCGTTCAGCAACCGCTTCCGTATAGTCCTCGATGTCCATCGTAATGACCCGGGAGCTTTCCAGTCCGAGCAAGTCGAGCGTCGCGGCCCAGTAGAGAGCGGAGCCACCGGCAGCGGTCCCCGTTTCTACTATGTAGTCAGGCCGCACCTCGGAGATGATGTACTGCATCATCCAGAGGTCCATCGGGTTCTTCATCACGCGGATCCCCAGGAACGAAGTGTTGTCCCATACCTGGAGATCGTTCCACATGTTCATGATTCGCTTCTGCTCATCGACGGGCAGAATGCGGTCTTGTTGTTCCAGCATCCTGGAGGTCTGTGCCTGCGTCGCCTGCATCGTTTCCCGGTTGGTGAACCCCGCCCTGGCGATGGCGTCCCATACGGCAGACCGCGACGGGGCGTACGAACCGACGAGGAAAGAGGCGACGTTGCTGACAAGAAATAGCACGATGATGCCACCAACGATCACGAGACTCCTGGCAGTCTTCTTCAAGATATTCACTCTCCCCAGCCGCCCGTCCGGACGACTGCTAGTGGCACGCCCGCGCGTGCTGGTCCAACATCCGGTTCGTGTGCGTGACAAGCACGGCAAATCCCGCAACGCTTATGCCAGCGCCTCAGGCGACAGCCTGCTGGCCCCACGTTGGGCAGTCTCGTTAGGTTGGGCTCCCCGCCCCGACGGTCGGGGACCGAAAGACCGACTCAACGGTACATCCAGTCGATGATCGACACGCCGAATCCACCCGAAGCCGCACGCGGGTCCACGCCAGCTTTGTCACCGCGGCTCGGGAGAGTCGCCAGGATGATCCTGTGCCTGGCGGCCCTGGGGTTTGGCATAGGATTGCTCTACTTCGTCATCCGGCCCGGCCAGCGTGCCTCGGGACCGGGTTCGTTCCTCTTCTGGTACGCGATTCCCGCGCTGGTCGTGCTCCTGTCCGCCTGGGCGCTTCGGTCATCGGTCGAGCGGCAGGTCGCGACGGCCCTCCTGCTCGTATCGGTCGCGGGATCGGTCTTCGCTACTGAAGCAATTCTAAGGGCCTTCCCGCAGAGGGTGGCTGGCTTCTCACTCACCACCGTCGTCGCGGATTCGGTATGCCCCGGTGAATACCGTCGGCAGACCGGCTGCCTGGCTGCAGCCGAAGAGGGAAGACCATTCGATCGGCGTACGACGCTGGAGGTGGTCGAGGACTTCGAGGACCAGGGGATCGAGGCCTGGCCCAGCATCGACGCTTCGCACTATCTGGATCCTGACTACGCCATCCATGTCGACGGCAGCGTACGCATTCCCCTCTCGCCAGGGATACCCGAAGTCCTGACGGTCTTCTGCAACGAGGCGGGAAGCTGGGTCACGTATGAATCGGACGAATACGGCTTCAACAATCCCTCGGGCGGACACAGGGTCGATCAGGTGAAGGTCGCGATCGTCGGCGATTCCTTTGTACACGGCTGGTGTGTGCCGTTCGATGAAACGCTGGTGGGGAGAGTTCGCGAGTCGGACCGTACGGTCCTGGGCCTGGGTCTCGAAGGGAGCGGTCCCCTGGTACAACTCGGAATCGAGCGCGAGTTCATCGCGCCGATTCAGCCTGCTGTCGTGGTCTGGGTGTTCTTCGAGGGAAACGACCTGCGTGATTTGAATCGGGAACGGACTCACGAGATTCTGCCGAGCTATCTGGAGCCGGGCTTCACTCAGGGCCTGAGGGACCTGACGCCGGCCCTCGCGAATCAGCTACGCGATCAGGTCATGCAGATGCGGGAGGAAGAGGCCGCCCGGGCGGCGGGTGCACGGCGGGCCTCGGAGACCGCGAGCCAGAGACGCGAGTCGCTCGCGGGATGGCTCAGGCTGACCGAACTTCGCAGCAGGGTGAGAGAACTGGGTAAGTCGAGAGTGCAGCCTCAGCCCTATGACCCCGCAATTCTCGAGCAAGTCGCAGCCCGGATGCGCGACGATGTGGCGGGCTGGGGCGGCACCCTCCTGTTTGCCTACATGCCCTCGCGCCGCCGTTTCGCGGATGCGTCGACAGCGAATCCGCACAGGGACAGCATTCTTGCCCAGGTCGAGGACCTCGGGATTCCGGTGATCGACCTGTACGAGCCGCTTTCAGCGCATTCGGATCCGCTCTCCCTGTATCCGTTCCGGATCGAGAACCACCTGAATGCAGAGGGATACGAGTTGGCGGCACAGGCGGTGAAAGAGGGAATCCAAGCGCATCTGGCCACGGTGATCGAATGAGCGGCCCAACGTACATCCTCGGCATCTCTGCCTTCTATCACGACAGTGCGGCGTGCCTGCTCCGGGACGGGGAAATCGTGGCGGCGGCCCAGGAGGAACGCTTCACGCGCAAGAAAGGCGACGCGACCTACCCGGCCAACGCGGTGGACTTCTGCCTTCGCAGGGCCGGCATCAAGCCCGCGGACCTGGCGTTCGTCGCCTTCTACGACAAGCCGCTTCTAAAGTTCGAGCGCATTCTCGAGACGTATCTCGGCGTGGCCCCGCGGGGACTGCGCCAGTTTCTGATGGCGGGTCCGCTGTGGATCAAGGAGAAGCTGTTCATGGACCGCTCCCTGCGGGAGGAGTTGGGCTATGAGGGCGACGTTCTCTATGCCGAGCACCACGAGTCCCACGCCGCGAGCGCCTTTCTCCCGTCGCCGTTCGAAGAGGCCGCGATTCTGACCATCGACGGTGTCGGTGAATGGGCGACCGCATCGATTGGCGTGGGCGTCGGAAGTGAAGTCGAGATCCTGCGTGAGCTGCACTGGCCGGATTCGCTCGGTCTGCTCTACTCGGCGTTCACGTACTACATCGGCTTCAGGGTCAATTCAGGCGAGTACAAGGTGATGGGCCTCGCCCCGTACGGGCAGCCTCGATACGTGAAGCTGATCCTCGACGAACTGATGGACTTGCGGGAAGACGGGTCATTTCGACTGAACCAGGACTACTTCAACTACACGTCCGGCCTCACGATGACGAGCCGGGCGTTTGATCGCCTGTTCGACCGACCTCCGCGGACTCCTGAGTCGAAGATCACTCAGATGGACATGGATCTGGCCCGCTCGGTTCAGGAGGTGTGCGAAGAGGTCATGCTTCGGATGGCACAGACGGCACGCCGGGAAACCGGCAAGGAGAACCTGTGCCTGGCGGGAGGGGTGGCCCTCAATTGCGTCGGCAACGGTCGCATCCTCCGCGAGGGTCCGTTTGAGAACATCTGGATACAGCCGGCGGCCGGAGATGCGGGTGGGGCACTGGGCGCCGCGCAGCTGGCGTGGCACCGTCGCTGCCGCCAGCCGCGAGTGGTGACCCCCGGCCGCGACGGCATGCAGGGCGCCTACCTGGGTCCCGAGTACTCGCCCGACGAAATCCGCTCGTTCCTCGATGGATGCGGTGCCGTGTACGAGGAGGTGGAGCGCGAGGACTTGCTCGAGCGGACCGCGTCGCTCCTCGCCGAGGAAAACGTGGTCGGGTGGTTCAACGGTCGCATGGAGTTTGGTCCGCGGGCCCTCGGCGCCCGCAGCATCCTGGGAGACGCCCGGAGTTCCCGCATGCAGGCCCAGATGAACCTGAAGATCAAGTTCCGCGAGAGCTTCAGACCGTTTGCTCCGAGCGTGCTCGCAGAGCGGGCTGGCGATTTCTTCGACCTGGACGGCGACTCTCCGTACATGTTGCTCGTGGCCCCGCTGAGGGAAGAGCGGCGGGTACCGATCCCGGATGACCGGAAGCATCTGTGGGGCATCGAGCAGTTGAACCTGACGCGGTCGGACGTACCCGCGATCACTCACGTCGACTACTCGGCGCGGGTCCAGACGGTGGGTCCCGAGTTCAACCCGGCGTACTACGACCTCTTGAAGGCGTTCGAACGACTCACGGGGTGTCCGCTGGTCGTGAATACATCGTTCAACGTCCGCGGCGAGCCCATCGTCTGCTCACCGGAAGATGCGTACACGTGCTTCATGAGGACGTCCATGGACTACCTGGTGTTGTGGCCGTTCATCCTCGACAAGAAGGCTCAAACCGAATGGAGCGAGGAGGTAGATTGGCGGTCGAAGCTCGAACTCGACTGACGCCCCGCGAGGGCCGCAAGTTTGGTCTCACGGTAGGGGCCGCGTTCGGCGTGCTGGCCGCCATCGGCTTCTGGCGCGGCCACCTGGTCGTTCCCGGTATGCTGGCCGCTCTGGGAGCGCTCCTCGTGCTCGCCGGTGCTACGATCCCCGGTCGCCTCGGCCCCGTATACCACAATTGGATGCGCGGGGCTCACGCCATTTCGAAGGTCACGACACCCCTGTTCCTCAGTATCGTGTACCTGGTGGTCCTGACTCCGTCCGGGCTCATCATGCGCGCCCTGGGCCGCCAGCCCCTCCGGCACGCAGAGTCGAAGGGTGGGTACTGGATCGAGCGCGAGCCGGGCCAGAGCAGTAATCTGGACCGCCAGTTCTGACACGAACCCGAGGAGCGGTATGGCGAGGCATGGTCTTCTGAGTGAACTCTGGGCGTTCATGCGAGTTCGGAAAAAGTGGTGGCTCCTCCCGATCATCATCATGCTTCTGCTGGTCGGTTCGCTTCTCGTGTTCGCGCAGGGGTCAGCCCTGGCTCCCTTCATCTATACGGTATTCTGACTCCATCGAGGTGAATCAGGCTCCAATGTGTTGCGTGGATGCAACACATTGGACACGTGAGCCTCGATCGCCTTTTGAGAAAGTTGCCAACCGGATCACCCCTCAATAAGCTTCCGGCCGCCCAAAACCCGGGATCGAGACGGGTGCCAGACCGCCGCCGGCGATCTGGCCCTGGTCTTGCACGCTCAGGAGCCCGGTTTTGTGCGGATATCGAGGCGATCAAGCCAAAGAACGCTGGGCTGGAGGGTCCGTGAGTAGTCGACACCGGGTGCTTGCTTTGATAGGGCTCGTGCTGTCCGCAGGTCTGTCTGCGGGCTGTTCGGGCGATGACGGGGTTTCCCCGCCCGCGACCTACGCGGTCGGCGGATCCGTATCAGGTATTCAGACCGGGACGCTCGTGCTCCGAAACAACGGCAGCGACGAAGTCTCTCTTGCGACGGATGGGATCTTCCAGTTTCCCACCGGTCTGCCACCAGGCTCTGCCTACACCATCGAGGTTGCGACTGAACCTCCGGGCCAGGTCTGTGAGGTCGTCAACGGTACCGGCACGGTCGGGCAGGATGACGTCGACGACGTGGTCGTCGCATGCCAGCTGGCCGCGTACAGCGTGGGCGGAACGGTCTCCGGATTCGCCAGCGGTGTGTTGGTCCTCCAGAACAACGGCGGGGACGATCTCTCCATAACCGGAAACGGGGCCTTCACGTTCGCTACCGGCCTCACTTCGGGATCAGCCTACGAGGTACTGGTCGCCACTCAACCGGACGGACAGACCTGCGTGGTCACTTCCGGCAGCGGCACGGTCGGTACCAGCGACATCACGACGGTTACCGTGAGTTGTGAGGCCAGCCTGTACACGGTCGGCGGTACTCTCAGCGGCCTGTCCAGCGGAAGCGTCACGCTGACGAACAATGGTGGAGACGACCTCGCGCTTACCGCGAACGGCCAGTTCACCTTTGCCACTGCCCTCCAGGACGGCGCGGAGTACGACGTGGCCGTCGCGGACCAGCCGGCGGGCCAGGTATGCACCGTCACCTCTGAATCCGGAAACATCAGCACGGCAAACGTCACGGACGTAGCCGTCGCCTGCGTCGGCGCGTACTCGGTCGGCGGCACGGTCACAGGTTTGAGCGGTTCCGTGGTCCTGCAGAACAACGGCGGGGACGACCTCCCAGTCTCCGCCGACGGCACTTTCACGTTCTCTGAACTGCTGGTTGATGGTGCGACGTACTCGGTGACGGTCGCCGAGCAGCCGGACGGTCAGCTGTGCCTTGTCAGCTCCGAGAGCGGAGTGGTTTCCGGAGCGAATGTGACGGACGTCGAAGTCTCGTGTGACAGTCGGGCCATCTCCAACAAGATCGTATTCCACAGCGATCGCGACGGAGACTACGAGATCTTCCGGATGAGGCCTGACGGATCGAACGTGGTGCAGCTCACGGACAACGACGTGGACGATTTCTGGCCGGTCGTGTCGCCGGACGGGACGCGGATCGCCTTCTGGTCTGGCAGGGACGGGAACCAGGAAATCTACACCATGGCGGTAGACGGCTCGAACGTCACACGCGTGACCGTGAATGGATCTGCGGATCGGCAGCCGGCCTGGTCGCCGGACGGACAGCGACTGGCTTTTCACAGGGTGGTCAGCGGTACTACGGAGATCTTTACGATCAACGTGAACGGTACGGCTCTGGTACGGCTGACGAACAACACGGCCAATGACGACGAGCCCGCCTGGTCGCCGAACGGTTCGTTGATCGCGTTTACCTCGGACCGGGATGGCAACGACGAGATCTACGTGATGAGCGCGTCCAACGGGAGCAACCAGCAGAACATCAGCAACAACGCCGGGCGCGACGGAAAGCCCGACTGGTCGCCCGATGGCAGCCGGATTCTGTTCGACCGGAACAACACGACCGTCGACGCGGCGTGGCTCGGCGA
>JAMJQV010000261.1 GCA_023554435.1 Gemmatimonadota bacterium
GGAATTCGTCTCTGATTCGTTCAATCGGTCACCGCAGACACATGGTGAAAATAACCGAAAACATACCGAAGCTCAAGGCACCCCTCGCAACGTGACCGACCCCAGCTCTTCGAGGTCCGGCAGCACCTCGTCCGAGTCACCGACCACGAGAATCGCCAGCCCGTCGGGATCGATCATCCGATCGGCCAGTTCCATGACGCTGTCTCTCGACACGCCCCCGATCCGGCTCGAGAACGTGGACCAGTAGTCGTTCGGCAAGCCGTAGATGACCTGCTCGGCGATCGTGCCCGCGATCTGGGAGTTCGTCTCGAACCGAAGGGGCAGCGACCGTGTCAGAGCCCCGGTGGCCGTCCGCATCTCGCCTTCGCTGGGGGGCGACTCCCGCATCGCCTGGACTTCCCGGAGCATTTCCCGGACGGCGGCGCCGGTTACCGCGGTCTCGACCGCGGCCCGCAGGCTCACAGGCCCCCTGGAACGCCGCAGCGATAGCGTCGACCGGGCACCGTAGGTCCAGCCCTTGTCCTCGCGCAGGTTCATGTTGAGCCGCGAGTTGAATAGCCCCCCGAGAATCGCGTTGGTCACTCGCGCGACAGGCTCGTGCGGATCGCCCCGCTCGAGTCCGATCGCCCCCATCCGGATCTCGGATTGGCCGCTGCCCGGACGATCCACGAGCACGATGCCGGGGCTCGCGACCGCTGAAGCCGTATCCGGGGCTCCGTGGTCCACGTCCACGCCACGCCATGCGCCGAAGCAGTCCGTCACGAGGTCGTTGAAGCCGTCAGGCAGGTCTCCGCAAGCGACGAGGGTAGCCACCCGGGGGCTGAAGCGCCGCGCATGGAACTCCACCAGGTCGCTGCGGTCCAGTCGTGCGACCGACCCCTCTCGACCGCGGGTAAGGCGGCCGTACGGATGATCCCCATACAGGAGCTCAGCCATGACATCGGCCGCCACCTCAGCGGGTTCGTCCCTCGAGCGTCGGATCGCGTCCAGCCGCTCGGCGCGACACCGGTCCACCTCGTCAGCCAGGAAATCCGGCGCGAGAGCTACCGAGGCCAGGGCTTCCAGGGCGGGCTCGAGCTGATCGGAGAGCGTGTGCAGGCGGAGGATCATGGAGTCATACCCGACCGACACCCCGAGGTGGACACCCAGGCCGTCGAGCATCGTGGCCATCTCACGCGAGGTCTTCCCGGACGAACCCTCTGGAAGGACCTTCGCCACCAGGGACGCGAGGCCTGCCTGCTGGGTGCCAACCGAATCAGCCCCAGCCGGCAGCACGAGGGCGAGGCTGGCTTCGGGCAGACGCGGGCGGCGCACCGCGGCCACGGTCAATCCGTTCGGAAGCCTGTGGCGGTCGGGCCGCGGAATCGACAGCGGACGTGCCGGGCCAGCCTCGGGAGGGCGCGAGCGATCCAGGGTCATGACCGGGTCCCGGGCTGCGGATCGGTCTCCAGAGCCGACTCGCGCGGGACCACCTCCACTACGGTACGGCGCTCATCCGTGAGGACCCGCGAAACCAGGGCCCTCAGGTCCGCCGGCTGCACGGCGCCGTATCGATCGAACGAGGCGTTCACGTAGTCGGGCTCGCCCCGCAGCACGGCCGCGTGCGCCAGCGCACTGGCGCGCCCGCCCACGCTCTCGAGCTGCAGCAGAAGCTGACGACGGGCGCGGCGACGGGCACCGGCAACCTCATCGTCGCCAGCCGGATGGTCGGCCAGGCTGGAAATGGTCTCGTCCACCCCCACCCGCAGGGATTCCGCATCCACTCCGGGCCGCGCGGTCGCCACGACCCACAACATGCCGACATCCTCGAGCGGCCAGACGTTCGCATGGACATCGGCCGCGATGCGCCGTTCGTACACCAGTTCCTGGTACAGGCGTGAGGATCGTCCTCCAGCGAGGACCGATGCGATCAGCGCGGAAGTCTCGTACTCGGCGGAACGGAACGAAGGCGCGTCGTACATGATGTAAACTCGCGGAACACTCACTCCGTCTTCGAGGCGGACGATCTGTGACCCGCCGTCCGATGGCGGAGCCGGGGCCGGACGCACCGGAGTGTCACCCCACGGGATCTCGCCGAAGAACCGCTTCACCCGCCGCATGGCGTCTTCCACCTCGAAGTCGCCGCACAAGACGAGCACGGCGTTCGCCGGGCCGTACCACACTCGGAAGAAGCGCCTGACATCCTCGAGGTTCGCCCGGTCGATGTCCTCCATGTATCCAATGGTCGGGTGGCGGTAGGGATGCCCTTCCGGGAAGGCATGATGCAGCACCGTCTCCGGGGCCAATCCATACGGCCGGTTCTCGTAGGACTGCCGGCGCTCGTTCTTCACCACGTCGCGCTGGTTGTCCAGCTTGGCTTGACTGATGGACGGCAGGAACCACCCCATCCGGTCCGCCTCGAGCCACAGCGCCAGGTCGAGCTGGTGCGACGGAACCGTCTCGAAGTAGTTGGTCCGATCGAACCAGGTCGAGCCGTTGAGGGTGCCACCCGCCTCCTGGATGAGGCGGAAGTGCTCAGCCTCTGCAACGTGTTCCGAACCCTGGAACAGCAGGTGCTCGAACAAGTGCGCGAACCCGGTACCACCGGGACGCTCGTTCTTCGAGCCGACGTGGTACATCACGTGCACGGCGACGACCGGGCTGGAGCGATCCGGTTGCAGGATCACTTTCAGCCCGTTGTCGAGTTGTCGCGTCTCGAACGGGAACTGAATGGTACCGGTCGGCGTGGTCACGGTGGCCGAATGTACCGGCCACCGCTCCGCGCCTCAACGGCCACTCAATCCGCCTGCCTGGTTCCCTCCCCGAACGGCGCCGGCAGCAACTCATATGAAAGCACCGCTGGCGTCGGCAGGTGGCGCACCGCCAGCAGGCGGCTCCTGCGCGAATCCACGGCGATCGCCATGGCGTCCGCGTCCAGGTGTATCACCGAACGCAGGGTTCCATTCCAGTCGAATACGTGGACGTCACGACCGTATACTGCCTCGCCCGGGTGACCGGCCCGGGTCCGGCCTGAGAACAGCGCGTAGATCCGGTCGTTCGTCGTGGCGACGTCCACGTAGCCGAAGCGAAGATCATCTCCGGTGGCCAGGCTGGGACCACGCTCCCCGGCTTTCACACCGAATACGGGCTCGAACGCGAAGGGGCCTCCAATACGCCGAAGCAACTCTCCCTCGGGTGAGAACACCTCGAGAAAGCCCGCATGCCGGTTCGCGAATACGAGCCGGGTTCCTGCTGGATCGGCCTTCAGGTTCCCACGATACGCGTGTTGAAGCACCTCCGGCGGCGCTTCGAAGTCCGCGATCGGGATCGGACCGGTGGCTCCCTCGTACGATCCTCCGGCCGTGAAATGCCCCAGTCGTCCCTCGCCGAAGAATCCGGCCGCGAGGAACCCGTCGTCGCCGCGTCGCACCAGGCCGGTGACCATGGCCGGGCCGTGGATCGACAGGGTCACCCTTGCCGACGCGGGTATCGATTCCCACCGATCCGGTTCGACCAGGGTCAGGCGCGACAGCGCCGCATCAAACACCCAGAATCCCTCACCATCCGCGGTCGGCTCAAGCGCTCGCGGGCCTTCGAACTCGCCCGGCCCCTCGCCGGCCCGGCCCAACCCGGCCAGGTAGCGGCCCCCCGCGTCCAGGATGTGGATAGGGTTCTCGGCGAATCCGTCGACCAGGGCGATTCGATCGTTCGCGATCGCTATTTGCGTTGGCATTGCCAGCGCATCGCCCCCGTACACCAGCCGCCCTGCCGGCGAGACGCTGCTCACCGACGCCGGGCCCAGGTCGTCGTCGTACGACGGAGGTGGTGCGGACGTGCTGGACCCGAACGCAAAGCCCATCCAGGCGACGAAGGCCGCTCCGCCGAGCGGTACCCTCAGCAGCGGACTCAACTGCCGCCATCCTTCGTGTAGTAGTTCAGGATCGGCGTGGAACCGGCGGTACACACCGAGTCGATCTCGCGAATGCAATCGGGGTCTTTCTCCCTCGAGCATGCCTGGTTGTCCTGGATGCCTCCGTCGGCACTGAACGTGACCGGCGTGAGCACGAGCAGGCCGAGAATGACGGCCGATCGGGTGACCAGCTTGATGGGACGCATACGCACCTCCGTGGTGAAATCGTGAGGCCGGAAATCGGAACGACCGCTGGACCGCGACCGGTCGTGGGGCCACGACCGGTCCGTCGATCCGGGCGCGCCGGGAGCGGCGCGCCGATTCAGGCCGAGTCGCGAGATCCCAGTAGAAGGACCTCGAGATGCCTGACGGCCTCCATCAGGCTATGGGCATGGGTCCGAATCCGTCCGGTCCCATCAATGACGATGTAGCTCCGCACACCCCAGTAGCCGAGCGCCGCTGCCAGCTCGGAGCCCGGATCCTGGTAGACGGGAAGTTCCAGTCCGTACCGACGTCTGAACGACTGAAGCGACTCGGAGGCCGGCTCGGGGGTGACCCACAGGATCTGGCCAGGACCACCCGCGAGGAGGTCTGTGGCCCTGAGCACTTGCGCGATGTCGTCCGGCTCCTCCAGCGCCCGCCGATCCCACAGCAGGAGAATGGTCGGCCTTCCGGACAGCAGCGTCTCGAGAGCGAGGGACTGACCCGCCGGGGTAGTCAGTCGGCCCGGGGGAAGTCCTCTGCGGACCTCCAGGTCGAGTACCCGCTCGATCATCTCATCCTCGGCCTGCCCGCGGCCCTCTTCCCTTTCGACGGGCGTCATCGAAGGAAACAATCGAACGAGCGAATCCACCGATTCCCTCGGGTATACCGGATCCGCATCGAGTCGGTGGAAGTCGGATCGCGCCTCACTCATGTCCCCGATGCTGAGCAGGGCTTCGAGCCGCAGGCGATACAGATCAGGCAGCCAGAGACCGAGGTCCTCGGCCGCATCGAGCTCGAGAACGGCGGCAACCGGCTCTCCGGAGTCCAGCAGCTGTCGGCCCAGGCCGACTCGCAGGGTCGTCCGTAGAACCCGGGACTCTCGCTGCACTTCCTCCGGCGTGTAGTGCAACGGCCTCTCCTCGGCTGTCTGTTCACTCACGTGGTCCAGCAGCATTCGGATCTCGCGGATACCGCGCTCGCGGGTCTCCTCGTGAGCCACGAGCACCAGGGCCAGGCGGAGCGCGAAGTCGTGGTCGTCTGCGAGGGGCAGGCATCTGGTGGCCCACTCCCGGGCAAAGTCGGCGTCATTGGCCACCTCGGCCGCACGAAACCCGGCGCGACAAACGGTCTCCGTGCGGTACTCCTCCACCGACCACAGCAATTCGATGTACTGCGTAGCTTCCACCTGGTCCGAGCCGAGGCCCACCATGCGGTAGTTCATGGCCAACCGATGAGCAGGTGCCAGGGCTTCCAGGCGCCCCAGCCAGTGCTCGACCGCGGCCTGGTCTTCGAGGGCCCAGGCGTAGCGGACCATCGCCGCGACCTCGTCCGCCGATGGGTTTCCCTGTTCCAGTTGCCGCTCTAGCTGCCGGAAGTGCTCTCTATGACCCGCCCGGTTGACGGCCTCCTCGGCTGGCGGCCGGGTGTGGTCTTCATACGTCAGCTGCATGGACCAGCCCTCGGCCATTTCCGGATATAGAAGGGTCATTTCATGGAGAGCGTCCCGGGCTTCCGGCCAGCTCCGGTTCTGCAGGACCAGGAACTCCTGCCGAATCGCGTCCGGAAGCGGGGTCCCATCGTCAGCGTGGGCACGCACGCTCCACAGACGACCACCGCGGTCGTCCAGCCGGGCACCCGAGAGATCCTCGACGGCCATGACCGCATACGCGAAATCGGGCGGTAACTGGAAGCTGCCGACGTAGAGCCCATCGCCATCGGGCCGAAGGATGACCTCGTCGTACGCTCCCAGCGTCTGGCGCGGGGGCTCGGAATCGGGCCCGCGCAGACGGAGACGAAGACGCAACTCCGTCTCGCCCCTCAGTTCCACTCCCGGCCGATACGCGAGCCGGATTCGTTCGCCCGGCAGAGGAAGCGCCGGATCCACCGTGAGCTCGCTGGCCCCGGCCCCGGCCTCGGACGTCAGCGTGAGGGTCGCGAGGCCAGCCAGGCTGGCAATCACCGCTACGGCCGCGGCAGCCGGCAGCAATCGGCGCGCCGGTCGCGGAGATGGCGGCACCGCTGGAAGAATGGTCCGCAGGCCCCGGGCCCGGTCACGGAGGATGTCGTCGAGGAGGTCCTTCGGGGGGCTTGGGTGCCGCATCCCACGGCCGGCCACACGAAGATCGTTCAGGAGAGACATGTTGGCCGAACACCGGGGACAGGCAGCGACATGCTTAAGCGCCGCGCCACGCGCGTCAGCGTCGAGTTCGTCGTCCGCCAGCCGATTCAGCTCGCGCCACGAGGGGTGTCTCTTTATGGCGATCATCGGTTGCCTCGCAGAATATCTTTCAGTCGCCGACGCGCCCGGTGCAGGCGGACGGCGGCCGCGCTCTTCGTGATCCCGAGCAGGTCGGCGATCTCCTGGTACGACAGGCCTTCCAACTCCCGCAGCACCACGACCGATCTCAGATCGGGACTCAGTTCATCCAGCGCCTTCTCCAGCGTGAGGCGGTCGACCACGGCTTCCTGCCGCGACCGAACCGCCAGCCCGGCCACGTTTGGCAATGCCACTTCGCGGCGACGTCGGGCGGATCGGAGCCTCATCTGCGCCGTGCGTACGGCGACGCCGCGGAGCCACGACCCGAAAGGTCGATTCGGATCGTATCGCTGCATGGCCTCAGGCAATCCGACGAAGACGTCGTGTGCCACGTCGTAGGCATCGGCGGACGAGCCTGTCAGGCGAAGCGCGACCCGGTACACGTCGTCCGCGTACCGCTCGTACACCTCTCGAAGGGCGTCCGCTTCGCCGCGCCCCAGGCGCGACAGCAGTGTCGGGTTCGGGTTGTTTTCGCTCACGTTCGTCCGTCGGTCGTCGATCCGATGGTGCATCGGGGGGCTCAACGAAATCTCAACCGACTCTACTGAGTATTTGCCGCTCGACAACTGAATATTACAGCAGTGTAGCGAATTCGCCCGAATTGAGAGGGCTGGTTGACAGCCTCGCAGGCGATCTCGAGAACCGGCGGATGTAAGGAATCGGGCTCATGCTGCATAATAGATATAGAGAGCCGAGTATTGATTCACCGCCGGAGCGAGGTGCGGAGATGAGTGAGACCCGGGTTCCAACGTGGTACGCGGCAACGGGTTTGCACGGGGAGAACTCGCGCGTGTACCAGGCCTTTCAGGCTTTTCTCCACAATCTCCCTCTCTCGTATACACATCTTGCTGGCGAGGTAGGGGTATCACAGCCGGCCGTCAGTCGGTGGGCCAGCGACGTCACGCACCCGTCCCTGGAGGAGATGTCGGCGGCGGTTGACGTAGTGCGGTCCCGGCTGGATGAGATCAGGCAGCAGACGGAGCGCTTCGCCGAGATTCTGCGCCTCGTTGAAGAGGCCATGCGGTTGTACGATCTCGAGGTCGAGGGGCGTGGGGACATCGACCCGCACCAGCAGCGCGTAACCGCCCGCCTCCGCGAGGAACTCGGCCTGGGAACCTGACGGTCAGCGCAAACCGCTAGAGTGCGGCCCGATCCGGGCGGGGGTGAAAGAGTCCATTCTCGCGTCTTGCATGTTTCCATGCTTTCGGGGTTATGCAGTCCCGGTGAGTCCGGGACGCCCGCTTCCGGACCATGGTCACCCCACCTCCACACGCGCTATCTGCCGCCATAAGCACCTTCATGTCATGTAGTTAAGGCTCCAGACACTCACGACGCCTGCCCACGATCCCGCTCGGGAACGTCCCTTGCCCTTTCCGTCGGCCAAACACGCCCCGCATGCCTGGTGGCCGGTATGAAGCACTGAGGCGAGCGACGTTTTGCGGCGGCTCTCTCACGAAGCCGCAACTCAACCGAGAGGTAGAAAAGATGAAGCGCATTCTCTTTACGGCCCTGGTTCTGGCCCTGGTGCTTCCGGGCATGGCAAAGGCCCAGACGACGGACGGTGGCACAATCGCAGTGAATATCGGCGAACTTCTGTACGTCGACATCACCGCCGGCGACAACCAGACGCTGACGCCCGCCCTGGCCGATTTCGACGCCGGATTCGATGACGCTGCATCCCTGACAGTCTTGAGTGGCGCAAACGCCCCGTACGACCTGCTGATCGAGGGTGATAACGCTGCCTGGGCCTACAACGACAACGGCAGCGGGAACGCAGATCCGTCGAAGCCTGTAGCCGACCTTCTCTTCCAGCTGTCGGGTGGAAGCGGGTATACGGCGATGACCACATCGCCGCAGACCGTTGAAAGCTTCGCCGCCCCGGGCACCAATTCCTCGACCGTGGACCTGAGAGTGGCCCTCGACTATGCAGATGACGTCGAAGGTATCTACACGATGAACTACACGGTCTCGGTTGTTGCGCCGTAGGGGAGAACTCATGGTATCAGGGTTGAGCCTGAACCGATTTCCGCGATACCTGGCAGCGCTACTGGTGCTGCCAGGTTTCTGCGCGCTTGGGACTCCCGCTACTGCTTGCGCACAGTACTCCGTCAGC
The DNA here is from genome assembly GCA_023554435.1 of Gemmatimonadota bacterium. GTDB lineage: Bacteria > Gemmatimonadota > Gemmatimonadetes > Palauibacterales > Palauibacteraceae > Benthicola. Next base: position 8,524 of record JAMJQV010000261.1, read on the forward strand.
CCGGTGATCCTCCCGGTTCAAGCCTCGACGGAGGACCAGGAGCTTACGGCGGTTGTGCACAACGCAGGGGATGATGCCCTGGACCTGCGCGTGTTCGCGTCGGACTACGACCAGGCATCCGATGGGTCGTACGAACACACACCCTATGGGGAACACCCGAACAGCTGCGCCGAGAGGCTCGAAGTCCTCCCGGCCGCCTTCAGAGTGCCGCCCGGCGGGTCGCATCCCGTCACTCTTCGCATGAAGGGCTCCGAGAATCCAGACGCATGCTGGTCGCTCGTATACGTAGAGAATCCAGCTCCCCCGACGGGAACCCTGAGGGTCTCTTCGCGAATCGGGATCAAGGTATACGGACTCACGCGCGACGGCTCTTATCAGGCGGAAATCGCTGCCGCCGATGTCGAGTTGGCGGGAGAAGACCGGGTGCTGCGCTTCTCGGTCGCCAGTTCGGAAGATTGGCCTGTGATCGCCCGTGGCAGCGTGCAGGTGCGAGACCTGGAGGGCACTTCGTTCGGCGAAGTCCCGGTGAGCGCGTTCAGCGTCCTGCCCGGACACGAGCGGGAGCTTGGCGTCATCCTGCCGCCCGACCTGGGACCGGGTCGATACTTGGCCATCCCCGTGCTCGAGTACTCGGAAGACGGCTTCGTGGGCGCCCAGGTCGGCTTCCGGGTCGCGGAGTAGTGAAGTGCATCACCGCGTTGCGCTGGCGAGGGTACTCCCTACCGTCCTGATGCTGCTGCTCCTGGCGTCCACTGCCGAGGCCCAGGACTGCACCGGTAACGGGAACTACCGCGTACGGATCCGGCCGGGGCTGATCACCTTTCCTTCGCCAACAGTCTCGGACTACCAGGCTGGCTGGCTGCTGGCGCCCACGGCGGAAATCCGGGTGCGCCCGCGGCGGGTCGCTGATCGTGGTTGGGAACTGTGCCTTGCCGCCGACAGTCCGACCATGGGAGGCTATGGTAAGCCGGTTTCGGACATCGAGTTTCAGCAGGACGGCACCGGCGCCTGGATCCCGCTGACCACGACGGATCAACTGCTCGCCGTGGGCAACAGGAATCGCAACGTTACGCTGCAGTTCCGACTGGCCCTGGACTGGGCGCTCGATGTGCCCGGCTACTACGAGACGGACTTTACGGCCAAGGCGGCGAGGGACTGACGCGTGCGATACGCCCGCGTTCTCGCCGTCGTCCTTGGCCTGGTTCTGCGCCTCCTCGCACCCACGAGTGGGCTCTCTCAGGGAGTCCAGGCCGAGCCTGGGAGCATTGTCACCGCCCCCGTGCCCGTTCCCGAGGATCTTCTGGAGGCTGCCGGCAACTCGGTCGCATTCGCCATCGAGGTGCCGGCCGGAGTGGCGCTCGTCAGCCCGAGGGCGGGGACCTTCGTGTGGGAGGATGGAGATCCACTGCTGCTTCCGGTCACCATTCGCGTGCCGGAGACAGTCAGGGCGGGACCCCTGGTTGGGCTCAACGTGACCTTCGCCGTGGCCGGCCTGCAGAGCAGTACGGTGCCGGTGCCCGTCACCGTCAGGTCGGCCCACCAGCTCTCCGTGGACCTGGTTCCCCTCGACGACACGGTCGAGCGCGGAGGCACAGCCACTTTCCGGTTTGTGGTGTCCAACAGCGGCAACGCCGCGGACTCGGTTGATCTGGAAGTGATGGCCGGGGGCACCGGCGTCGCCTCCGGCCTGCCTGCCTCGGTCTGGCTGGAACCGTTCGAGGTGCGAGAGGGCCAGTTCAGTGTAGCGGTCCCGGAGAACGCGGTCATCGGCAAGACCGAGTACGTTCGTCTGACCGCGGCGGGAACCCGATCGCAGGGCGCGGACCATGCCACGTACGCCGTGGCGGCTCGGCAAGGCCTGTTCCCCAACCTCGTGCAGATCCCGACCACGCTTTTCCTCGGATCGACCGTGTCCACAAACGGCACGCTAACCGAGGCTCAGCCGGTTCTTTCAATCAACGGCGGCGGTCAGGTAGGACATAACACAGACGTTCTGTTCTCCTATCGGCTGCACCCCGAGGGCAGTATCGGATACGCGTTCCGCGGGCTGTTCGCCTCGCCAGGGCTGTACATGGCGGTGCGGCGGCCCTCGTGGGAGGCCGCGGCAGGAGACCTGAACCCTAGGCTGAGCCCCGTTCTCGGGTACAGCCACCAGTCTCGTGGAATCACCGGGGCCTGGAGAGCGGGTCGCGCTTCCCTCAACGTGATCGGTGGACGTCCGCAGGCGCCGGACGGCGGTGTCTCGCCTGGCCACGTAGCCGCCGTCGAACTCGGATACCGGGTCGGCTTCACTCGTACCGGGGTCCTCCTGAGCTCTACCGAGAGGGAAAGCCCCGGTGTCGCGCAGAGTTCTGTCCAAGCCGCACTGGTGCGCGTGGATGGCAGCGTCGCCGATCACACGTTTGGCCTCGACGCAGGCCCTATGCGTGTCGAGGACCGAAGAACGGGAGAGGTAGAGCAGGGACCGTCCCTTGGTGCTCGCTACGCATATCGGAACCGGGCGCGCACGCTTGACCTGCGGGCCCTCGTCTTGCCGAAGCTCGCCGCAGATCCAAGGCTTCCCGCCAGTCAGCTCAGGGCATCCGGATCGCTTCCTTTGTCCAGCAGCCTGCTCGCCCGCGCGAGCGCGTTCAACGAGGAAGCGGCGAGGACCTCGTACCTGGAAGGCAGTCGGGTGATCGGTGGCGAGGCTGGTCTTCGGCTGGGTCTTGCCGGCTGGTCGGCGGGCCTGGCCGTCGTCGGTCGTGAGGTCACCGGCAGAACCGAAGGCGGAAGGCGCAATCTCAGACTGGACGGTTCGACTCGGGTTGGCGATTTTGGCCTCGACGGCACGATCGCGTTTGGACAGTCTAGGCTCGATGGAGTGTCCGAGTTCTTCCAGCGCTACCGCGTGGGAGCCTCCTGGCGGGGGTCGCGGGCCTCGTTCAACTTGAATTTCACCTATTCCGACGACCTGTTGCAGCCGGCCTCCTTCCTGGTCGATGCGTCCGGTACATACCAGGCGACCAGTCGGATCGAAGTGTTCGGCGTCGTGACCAGCTTCTACGACCGGATCCTGGACGGAGTGCCTCTCCGCACGGTAACCGACGACCTGACGGCCAGGATCGGTACGGCGGTCAAGGTCGGAGGCTCACTCAAGGTGTATGCGGGGGTCGAGCGGCTGCAGAATGGCAGGGGACTCGAAGGCGAGTGGCGGTTCTCGGCCGGAATCCAACAGGGCGTCGCTCTACCACTTCCCGTACGTCGACCCGCCACGGTCAGCGGAATCATCTACGAGGACGTGGACGGAGACGGCCAGCGCGGCCCGGAGGACGTTCTTCTCGACGGAGCTACCCTGAGAATGGGCTTCGAAAGAGCGGTCAGCCGGCCCGGAGGTCGTTTCGACTTCCGAAGCGCCGATCCGGCCACCGTGGCCGTCGAGACGCGCAGCCTCGGCAGCGACTACCTGCCGATGCCTGACATGCCGGTCCCGGATGACCGGTACCTGGAGATCGCGGTGACTCGCTCGGCAGACCTCCGCGTCTCGGCCTTCCTCGACAGCAATGT
>JAMJQV010000028.1 GCA_023554435.1 Gemmatimonadota bacterium
CAGGCCTCGCCGATACCGGCACTGGCTCCGGTCACCAGAATCCAACGTCCTTCGAGTGATTTCATGATCGATGTGCTGGCTGAGGGATCGGTTCAGTAGCTGCAGCTGCGCCAGAAGAACAGGGCTGCCATCAGGAGGAGGAAGGCAATGGCAACCACGACCGGTCGATTCTGCATGGGCCGGACCTCCTGGGATCGGTTAGAGCCGCCGGGAAGCGATCCCTGAAGGTGGTGCGCGAAGAGCCGAATGGAAAGGTGGAGATGGGATCTGAGACTCTTTGTCGCACATCGGGCGAAGGGGATCAAAGGGGACCGAAAGCACTCGTGTCCGGCGCGGAAATCTGGCGCCTCACGGCGGTCCGATCCTTGCCTTTCCTTACAAGATTGACCGCGGCTTCCCGGGCCCGCAGCTTCTCGCCTCCCGGCGGGAACCGGCCGCGATGACCGGCCGACCGGGTTTACATACACGATCCATTCAGAAGCGAGGGATTTCCATGCCGACACGCCGCAGATCCTGGGCCGAGCCCTGGAAAGTGAAGATGGTGGAGCCCATCAAGATGACCACCCGCGAATTCCGCGCGCAGGCGCTCGAAGAAGCGGGCTACAACACGTTCCTTCTGCGCAGCGAGGACGTATACATCGACCTTCTGACCGACTCCGGCACGAGCGCGATGAGCGACCGTCAGTGGGCCGGCATGATGCTGGGTGACGAAGCCTACGCGGGCAGCCGGAACTTCTATCACCTGGAAGAGACGGTTCGGGACGTGTACGGCTACCGCCACCTGATCCCGACCCACCAGGGAAGGGCCGCCGAGCACATGATCAGCCAGATCCTGATCAAGGACGGCGACGTGGTGCCCGGCAACATGTACTTCACGACGACGCGACTGCACCAGGAGCTGGCGGGCGGCCGTTTCCTGGATGTGATAATCGACGAAGCGCACGACCCGGAGGTCATGCACCCGTTCAAGGGAAACGTGGACCTCGACAAGTTCCAGGCGGTGATCGACGAATACGGCGCCGAACGCGTTCCGTACATCTGCATCGCCACCTCGGTGAACATGTGCGGCGGGCAGCCGATTTCCCTCGGCAACCTGCGCGAGGTGTCGGAACTGGCGCACCGCCACGGAATCCTGGTGGTCCACGACATGACGCGGGTGGCCGAGAACGCGCTGCTCATCAAGGAGCGCGAGGAAGGCTACGCGGACGTCCCCATGGCGGACATCGTGCGACAGATCTGCGACCTCACCGACGTCGCCACGATGAGTTCGAAGAAGGACCACCTGGTGAACATCGGTGGGTTCCTGGCGGTGAACGACCCGGAGATCGCCGACAAGGCCCGGAACATGGTGGTGATCTACGAGGGGCTGCACACGTACGGCGGAATGGCCGGCCGGGACATGGAAGCGCTGGCCATCGGTATCCGCGAGAGCATCGAGCACGACCACATCCACGCGCGGGTGGGGCAGGTGCACTATCTCGGCAACAAGATCGCCGATGCGGGGATCCCCATCGTGAAGCCGATCGGGACGCACGGCGTGTTCCTGGACGCCAAGCGGTTCCTTCCGCACCTGGACCAGGACCTCTTCCCGGCCCAGACGCTGGCGGCCGAGATCTACCGCGACTCGGGCGTCCGCTCGATGGAGCGCGGCAACGTGTCCGCCGGCCGGAACCCGGAAACCGGTGAGAACCGGAGACCGCACCTGGAGCTGGTTCGCCTTACGATTCCGCGGCGGGTCTACACGCAGGCCCACATGGACGTGGTGGCCGAGTCGGTGATGGAGGTGTGGGACGGTCGGGAGGCGATCACCGGACTCGAGTTCACGTACGAGCCGCAGTACCTGCGGTTCTTCCAGGCCCGGTTCAAGCCGGTCGCGTAGAAGGCAGCGCTGCTGTTGGGGGGCGGCCATGCGTCGCCCCCCCTTGCAACCTCCGAGTCAGCCAGTCGGCTTCACCAGCTCCCATATCTGGATGTGTTCGACATCGAGCTCGTCGCCGAACCGGCCCAGCACGTAGTCGTCTCCGATTTCCAGCGGGCTGAACCGATCCGGGAACACCACATCTCCCAGCCACCTGCCATCGGCATCGAACACCGACCAGGTGCGCTCCGGGACTCCGGGAATCTGGAACTGCTGCACCCATGCGTTGCCACCCCGATCGATCCGGATCGCCTCGAACGCCGGCAGTGTCTCCGGTGTCGGAGTGCTCTCCCATCGCCTGCGGACGAAACGACGCTGGTCATCGTCATCCGCGTCTTCCAGCTCCTCGTCGATGGCCCGTTGGATTAGCGCGTCATCCACTACCACCGGAGTCCAGGAGCGCCGTATGATCGCCTCGAGGCCTCCGTGTATGTCGTAACGCCGTATCTCAAACCGGTCCGTATCCCCCAGCCAGACACCCGATGTCCCTCCCGCGACCTGGGTGGATCTAGCGAAAGGCGTCGGCCCGATCGCGATGGTGAAACCGCCCTCCGTTTCCCCGGATTGCAGCACGACGGTCTCCGTTCCCGGGAAGGTGCCCAGATCGGCCGAGCCTTCTTGCGCGGAATCCACCAGGTGGATGTTGATCGTGTCGCGGCTGATCTCGCCCTCCGAGGGTGGCCCACTGTCTCGATCGAACTCTCTCCACGTGAACACCGCGCTTCCGTCCGCCATCAAGGTCTCCACGAACCCGAATCCTGATTCGCTGGGACCTGCGAGAGGGTGGGAATCGATGAACGTTCCGTCCGGCGCGAACCTGGAGAATCGGCGTTGCCGGAAGTCGTATGTGAGAAGCGTGTCGCCCGGCCCCGCGACCAGCTGGGTGAGGCCGGCGAACTCTCCGGGGCCCTCTCCCTCCCGGCCCACCGTCCACAGGTGCTCGCCGTCCGCCGTGAAGCGTCTCAGATCGTGGCTCCCAAAGCTCCCGAGTACGAAGCTGCCGTCCGACAGACGGGCGCCCGAGCTCACCTGGAAGAACTGCGTCTCGTCGGGTCCGTCGAGCCGTCCGATGTCCAACAGCGGGACTTCACCGAGGTGCCAGCCGGATCCCTCGTTCCACACGGCTGCGGCGTTCTCGACGACCTGTATACCGGCGCTGTCCCGAACGGAACTTCCCGCCTCGTCGGTCGGCGGGGGAGCTTCGCCGCATGCGGCGAGCGCCAGAGTCAAGGTGAGGCCGATCGCGGCTGCCGGATTCGAGCGCACTCCATCCTCCATGTCAGGTATCTTTGGGCCTTTGCGACCCCTTCGACTGGGCAATAGTGACCCTCTCCCTGGCGTCACGACACCGGGGTCAGTCCAGCGCCTCGAAGCGCGGGTTCACCGCGTTGTTGAAGATCGATCCAAACCGGTAGCTGAGACCGAACGAGAAGCCGTACCGGAAGTCGGTCCCGAGCTCCCGCTGGCGCAACAGGATTTCCTCGTCAGTGGCTTCGCCGGCCCGAAGGTTGATCTGGTCTTTCACGCGCGCGAAGTAGCCACTCACGTTGAAGTCGAGTCCCCGAAACAGCCGAACGTTCATCCGGCCGAACAACTCGAGTCGATGACGTTCCAGGTCATGCAGGTACTGAAACGCCTCGAGCCCCACCGTAGCGTTGCCCCACGGTTCGTTCATGGAGAGGGCCGCGAACAGGCTCTGTGCAGGTCGGGTCTCCTGGGTCTCGCCGAAGATCGTAATCTCGATGTAGTCCGAGTGCTGGACCCCCAGAGCGTACAGGAAGGTCAGCTGTCTGCGCGTGGCCTCGACGTAGGGCCACACGCTGAACTCCAGGGCCGGCGCGATCCACGCCCGAAGGTCGTAGTTGCCGTAGAGAGAGTGCCCCGCGCTGGTCTCTCCGCCGATGGACCAGTGATCCCCCAGGCTCCACACCTGCAGCAGCGACGCACCGTAGTCCCTCCGCAGCCCTGTCGTGGTGGACCCGTCACTGAGCTCGAACGAGCTCTCGGCATAGCGTCCGTAGGTCCAGATCTCGGTCTTCACATCCTCCGTCGTCCGGTTGGCGGAGACGGAAGTCGAAATGGAGTAGTCCTGCGTCCTTTCCTCGCCGCCCAGGGAGCCGCTGGTGCGCAGCCGGAAGATCCACGAATTCCACGGATCGGATTCCTCCACGGCCTCCAGTTCGAACTCGGTCGGCTCGGTCCATGACACGTTCAGCCCGGCCGCCTGGGGAGTACGCGCCACGTACGGTATGAGGCCGAGGGCGATGGTTCTCGTCAGCTTCTCCCGTTCCTCGGAATCCGTGTCGGTGGGGCTCGAGACTTGCAGCAGCGTGTCGCTGACCGATGCCATGTCCTGGAGACCGATGAAGGCCAGGGTGTTCTCGCGTCCGCCAGCGCCCGTCTGCTGTCGCGTGATCAGCAAATGGACCTGCGCGTCCTGCCGGTCGCGGACCCAGGCCACGTAGGGAATCTCCTGCCGGATGAAGTCGAAATCGCAGCGGGTGCGGCAATCGAGAAAGACGCGAACGGGCCCCACGTTCTGGACCGATTCCTGGTCCGGCGCGGCGGCCGGTTCCTGGGCCGCGACAACCGGTGCCGACAGGAGGAGCGCCGACAGCACCACAACGTGTATCTTCATCCCGAGCCGGGGTGACAGGTTAGCAGGTCCGCCGGAAGTCGGCGGTTCGGGAACAGATCCCGCCCTGACCTCAGCAACAGGCATACCCCCCCGGACGTTGCGTCTGGATCGTCCGGAATCGACAGGAGTGCAAGAAAACCATGGAATACAGGCTCGCCATTATCGGGTTCGGCAACGTCGGACAGGGCTTTGCGGAGATCCTTCGCGATCACGGTACAAGGTTGCTCGAGCAGTTCGGGGTCCGGTATCGGATCGTCGGTGTGAGCGACAACCTCAAGGGCAGTATTCACGACCCGGCCGGGTTCGATCCGGGCGATCTTCTCGACGCGGTGCGTCTCTCGGGCAACCTGGGTGGAGTGGAAGCTCGTGACCGCGGATGGGACGGAGTCGAGATGGCCCGGCAGAGCTCGGCCGATGCAGTGGTCGAGTTGAGCTACACGGACCTCGAAACGGGTGAGCCGGCCACCGGGCACATCAAAGCCGCGCTCGACGCGGGCAAGCACGTGGTCACGACGAACAAGGGCCCGGTGGCGCTCCACTACGCGGAGCTATCCGAGATGGCCCGCGAGCGCGGGCTCGAGATCGGGGTCGAGGGGACGGTGATGAGCGGAACGCCGACCGTGCTCAACGGCATGAACCTCCTGCGCGGGGCGGGGATCAAGCGCGTGCAGGGCATCCTCAACGGAACCTGCAACTACATCCTCACCCGGATGGAAGAAGGGTCGACGTACGAGGATGCTCTCCAGGAAGCGCAGGACAATGGTTACGCTGAAGCGGATCCGACGGGCGACGTCGAGGGATTCGACGCGGCCGGGAAGGTCGTGATCCTGGCCAATCTGCTGATGGGTGTGCCGATCGGGATGGACGACGTGCAGCGGACGGGAATCTCAGGTCTCACGCCGGCTGACATTTCCGCGGCGCAGGAAGCGGGGGAACGCTGGAAGCTCATCGGCACGCTGGAGCCGTCCGACTCCGGGGTCACCGCATCGGTGCTTCCCGAGCGCGTACCGCTCGCACATCCCCTGGCGTCGGTAGGCGGCGCGACCAACGCTGTCACATATTCCACTGAGTTGCTCGGAGATGTGACCCTGGTCGGCCCGGGCGCCGGCCGCCTCGAAACCGGCTACTCGGTACTGGTGGACCTGCTCGAGATCCACAGGACGAGCGTCTGATACAGGGAGGATCCATGACGGTCATGACCGCGAGTGGCGTACAGGCGTACGTCGAGAAAGCGCAGAAGTACATGTCTGAACGGCAGGCGCACCGCGACAGGGTGCGCGACCTGCGGTTCGACACCATCGCCGTGCACGGGATGTACAGTGCGGAAGAGGCTTTCTCCGGAGGCCAGGGCGGCATCATCGAACCGATCTTCCCTTCCACGTCGCAGGCCTACCGGGACAGCGATGAGATGGAGGCGGCCCTCTCCTACCAGATTCCGACCTGGTGCTACTCACGAATCCACAATCCGACGGTCTTCTATCTCGAAGAGACACTGGCGTTGCTGGAAGCGTACGGTTGCGAGTGTGATGCGACGGGCCTGTGCACGTCATCCGGCATGGCAGCCATCAAACAGGCCATCGAGCCTCTGCTCGCAAAACAGAGGTCCGGCACGGAGAACATCAACTTCGTATCGGCGGCCCAGACGTACGGCGGGACGTTCCAGCTGTTCAACGTGCGCATGGCGGAGCGCGGGGCGCAGGTCAGGTGGGTCCGCGAGCCGTGGAAGACGGAGGAATGGGAGAACCTGATCGACGAGGGTACCCGTTTCCTGTACGCCGAGATGCCATCGAACCCGCAACAGGCGTTTGCCGACATACAGGCCGTGGCGGACCTGGCGCACAGTCATGGGATCCCGTTCATCGTGGACGCCACGATCGCGACCCCGGCGCTCATGCGGCCGTTGGCGCACGGGGCGGACATCGTCATCCACTCGCTCTCGAAGACGGCGGGCGCCGGCGGCTGCACGATCTCCGGCGCCATCATCGCCCGCCACGACATGGTGTCGAAGCACCTGGACGACGAGGTGAAGGCGGACTACGGCCTGTGGCTGAAACTGTGGCCGTTCCGTGACTCCGGGCCGGCCATGTCTCCGGCGACGGCGCACATCATCCTGGGTGAAGTGCGAACACTGCGCCTGAAGATGGAGCAGATGTCGCGGAATACGCTCACCGTCGCGCACTTCCTGGCCGATCATCCCAGGGTGGAAAGGGTGGACTATCTCGGACTCGACGACCATCCGCTGCACGACCTGGCGGGACGCTACATGAAGGTCGTGGACGACGGGTCTCCCTCGTTCGGACACCTGATGTCGTTCAACGTTGCCGGCGGAGCAGCAGAAACACGCGTGTTCTTCGACGGGCTGAAGCGGACCTGGCGAGCGACGGATCTCGGGAGGATCAAGACCGTGGCCACCATCCCCGCTATCTCGACCCACCAGCAGCAGGGCGAGGAGGGCCGCGAACTCGCCGGGATTCCGGCCAACATGGTGCGGCTGTGCGTGGGCGCGGAGCATGCGGAGGACACGATCGCTGATATCGACCAGGCCCTGGCCCTGGTCTAACCGACTACCCGTGCGGAGGATGTCATGAAGATGCTCCTCGGTCACGAATGGGTCGATCGCGACGACACCATCGACGTACGCGACCCCTTCGATGACTCGATCATAGATACCGTGCCGGCCGCGAATCACGACGACGTGGAGATGGCCCTGGCAACGGCAGACGAAGCGAAGGAGACGGCGCGCGCCATGACGACCTACGAGCGCGCCCAGGTGCTGTACGGGACCGCTCAAATCATCGCCGGGCGGATCGACGAATTTGCCGAGGTGATCGCCCGGGAAGGTTCTAAGACGATCAACGAGGCGCGCGGCGAGGCTCGTCGCTGCGTGAACACCCTGACCATCTCCGCCGAAGAGGCGAAGCGCTGCCAGGGCGAGACGATCCCCTTCGACTCGTTCCCGGGCGGCGAGGTTCGCAGCGGTCACTACGAGCGCGTACCGATCGGAGTAGTGCTCGCGATTACGCCCTTCAACGACCCGCTGAACCTGGTGGCCCACAAGCTCGGCCCGGCGATCGCGGGCGGGAACGCGGTGATTCTGAAGCCGGCCACCGTGACTCCGCTGTCGGCCCTCAAGCTCACCGAGGCCTTCATGGAAGCGGGGCTTCCGGCCGGCGTCCTCCAGTGCATCACCGGGTACGGAGCCGTCCTCGGCGACGCCCTGGTGGAAGATTCGCGTGTCAGGATGGTGTCGTTCACGGGCGGTGTGGAAGCAGGCGAGCGCATCATGTCGCGGATCGGACTCAAGAAAGTCGGCATGGAGCTCGGCTCCAACTCGCCGGTTATCGTGTGGAAGGACGCAGACCTGGACTGGGCGGTGGAGACGTGCGTGTCGGGGGCCTTCTGGGCCGCGGGGCAGAACTGCATCGGGGTGCAGCGCATCTACATCCACCGCGAGATCTACGACCGCTTCCGCGATGATTTCGTGGCCCGGGCCGCCGCCTACAGGACGGGCGACAAGCTCGACGAGTCCACGAACATGGGCCCGATGATCAACGAGGGAGAGGCGAAACGGGTCGAACGCTGGGTCCAGGAGGCCGTGGACAAGGGCGCCACCTGTCTGACCGGAGGGACCCGCGAAGGAGCGCTCGTCCCCCCCACCGTTCTCGAGAACGTGCCGGAAGATGCCACGATTCACTACGAAGAGGTATTCGGTCCGGCCGTGAATCTGTACCCGGTGGACGACCTCGACGAAGCGCTGGAGAAGGCAAACAGCGTGAACTACGGCCTGCACGCGGCAGGGTTCTCGAACGACGTGACCGTCTGCCACCGTATGGCGAAAGGCCTCGACTGCGGGAGCGTGATCCTGAACGACTCCACCGACTACCGGCTCGATTCCATGCCGTTCGGCGGGGTCAAGAACTCCGGCCTGGGCCGCGAGGGAATCAAGTTCTCGCTCCAGGAGATGACCGAACCCAAGGTTATATGCTGGTACCTGCCCGGGGTCTGAGGCGGCCCTGGCGCACAGCCTTGCTGTGGGTCGTCGGCCTGTCGGCCGGCGGCCTCAGTTCGGGTCCCGCCTTTGCTCAGGAAGACTCCGTGGCCGTGGCTCCGGCGGACGCCCCGGCCATCGTGGACAGCCTTGAGGCGGCCATGGACACGATCCAGGAGGCGCACCCCCAGGACTCCCCAGAGGAGACCGGTTTCGTGTTCGCGGCCCCGGACGGGAAGGGCAGCTTCCGGCTGCGGGCCTCGATCCGCCTGAACGGCGCCTGGGACTTTTCAGGGCTCCGGAGCACCGACGTCTTCGACACGTTCCTGATCCCGGTGGGGGAGTCGCTCACCTACGACCAGGCTCGCTTCTTCATGCAGGCCACTCAGAGCCGGTTCGGCTTCGAGCTGAACCGGGACACCGGAAATGGCATCGTCTTCGGTCGGATCGAGACGGATTTCCGGGGAGAGGGAAACAGCCTCCGTCTCCGCCACGCATACGGCGAGTTCTGGCGCTTCCTGGCCGGGCAGACGTGGTCCACCTTCACGGACGTCACCACTCTGCCGGTTACCGTTGACCTGGAGGGTCCTCCGAGTTCGAACTCGGTGCGGACGCCCCAGATCCGGTATGCCGTGAGTCCTGCCGAGGGCTGGAAGGCGGCCCTGGCCCTGGAAGCGCCCCAGGTGGACGCGACGGTCGTTGACAGCACCGACGTGGATCCGGGCACGTTCGAGAATTTCCAGGGATTCGGTGACATCGCCGCGCGGCTGCGCCGAGAGACGGGCTGGGGTCACCTGACGGTATCGACGATCTTCAGGTCCATCACGCTTCAGGATCGGGAGCAGGAGACGCAACTCGTGCCGGGGTTGGGTCTCCAGGCTTCCGGCACGATCGACCTCGACGGAGACGATCAGCTCCTGTTCCAGGTCATCGGCGGTCGGGCCATCTCACGCTTCGTAGGGAGTCTCGGCGGGAAGGGTCTGGACGTCATCCTGAATCCGGAGTCGGGCAGCTGGGAGGCAATCGTCAGCTACGGTGGGTACGTCACGTATTCGCACCGCTGGGAGAATCTCGCCCCGGGAGTGATCTCAAACTTCACGGTCGGTGGAATCGGCATCGCTCAGGAGGACTGGTACGCCGACGACTTCTTCAACTACTCGTTCTACTTCGCGACCAATGCATTCTGGCAGATCACGACCGGCGCCAGATTCGGCGGAGAGCTGTCCTGGGGCCAGCGAAACAACAAGGATGGCACGCGCGGCAACGCGCTCCGCTTCTCGTTCGCGGCGTACTTCGACTTCTGATCGCCGCCTGTTCCCGCTTCAGACCTCCGCCACCTCTCCCGTCATCGCTTTCTCGAGCGCCTGGTCGAGGTCCTTCTCCAGGTCGTCATAGTCTTCGCAGCCGACCGCGATCCGCACCAGGTCATCCGTGATGCCGGCCTTGCGGCGCTCGTCCTCGGACACCCCCGCATGGGTCATGGACGCAGGGTGCTCGATCAGGGTCTCGACGCCACCCAGGCTCACGGCCAGGGTCGCCAGTCGGACGCTGTTGATGAAGCGTCGTCCCGCTTCGAGTCCACCGCGCACGCCGAAGCAGACGATCGCCCCCGGACCTCGCATCTGCTGCTTCATCAGGTCGTGCTGAGGGTGGTCGACCAGTCCCGGATAGTTGACCCATTTCACCGCGGCGTGCCGCTGCAGGTAGTAGGCGAGGGCACGTGCATTCGCTTGCGCTCTCTCCATCCTGAGCCCCAGGGTCTTGATGCCGCGCAGGACCAGCCACGCCTGGTGCGGATCCATGGTGCCGCCGAGGTTCACGTGCACGGAACGGATCCGCTCCAACACCTCTTCCTTACGGGCCACGATGATCCCAGCCACCACGTCGGTG
>JAMJQV010000262.1 GCA_023554435.1 Gemmatimonadota bacterium
ACCTTCACGTCTTCGCCGCTGTCGAAAATGACCTTGCGGACGAATCGCACCAGCTGACGCACGCCGAACGGAGTCGAGTGGCCCACGGTGTCGGCAAGACAGATCCGCCGGGCGCCGCACTCGATCGCCGTCGTGTACAGGGCCTTCAGGGTCTCCGGACGTGACCGGGTCGTATCCTCGGTCACGTACATCACGTCCAGCCCCTCCTGCGCCGCGAAGGTGACCGCCTCTTCCGTGGTGCGAAGCAGCATCTCCAGTCCCCAGCCCTCGGCGTACTGCCGAATCGGAGAGCATCCGATGAAGGCACCCACCTCCATCTTGAGCCCCGTGGCCTGGGCGACATCCACGATGGGAGCGATATCGGCCTTCACAGTACGTGCAGCACAATTGGGAGCGATGGGAAGGCCTTGCTCGGCGATCTCGGTGGCCAGCGCCATCACGGCTTCGCGGGCGCGAGGACCCGCTCCTGGCAGGCCGATATCCGCCGCCTGTATCCCCATCTCGGCGATGAGGTGCAGCATCTCGATCTTTCGCCCGATCGGCGGATCCTTGACCGTCGGGTTCTGGAGACCGTCCCGCAGCGTCTCGTCGTCGAGCTCGACGTTCACGCCAGCGTAGGCGAAACTGCCGGGCAGCCGGTTCCAGTCGTAGATCAGGTCGTTGGGGTCCACACGTTCCTCCGGGTCCAGTTGGCGACGGCGCCGCCTCGTGCTCAGTCCAGCGCGTCGATCGCCGTATGGTCGCCCAGCGAAGCCGTTCCTGTCAGTCCGCGGGCTGTCACGTGATCGCCGATCAGTGAATCGTGGACGTCGCACCCCTCGAGAACACTGTTCTCTCCCACGATGCACTCTCGCAGGCGTCCGCCGCGGATCGTCGACCCGGCCCCGATGCTGACGTTGGGTCCGATGACCGTGTCTTCGAGAACCACGTCAGCCGCTACACATACGGGCGGAACGACCCGCACTCCATCGGCCGACGCCGGCTCCGACGCGCCCCCCGACAGGAGGACCTCCCGGTTCGTTTCGAGCAGCGTCTCCGGCTTTCCACAGTCCCACCAGTGATCGACCTCGGCCGTGAAGAGCCTCGCCCCGTGGTCGATCATGTACTGGAACGCGTCGGTGAGGAAGTACTCACCGTGGTTCGGGGGGGCCGCCATGACTTTCGAAATGCCCTCGAACATCAGCTTCCAGTCGCGCACGTAGTAGAGGCCGATATTGGCCAGGCGGGAAATCGGCTCCGATGGCTTCTCGACGATCCGGACCATGTCCCCTTCTTCATCCGTGACGATCACGCCGAACCGCTGGTAGTCCTCGACTTCCTTGGCCCAGATGATCCCGTCCCTGTCGGGCATCGTCTGGATCAGGCCCAGATCCGCATCGAACAGCGTGTCCACGAACACGATCAGGACGGGACCGTCCACGTACGGTTCGGCCAGCCGGATCGCGTCGGCCGTGCCCAGCTGCTGCACCTGCGGTACCGGCCTGAACGACAGGTTCGGGTGCTCTTCCGCCAGCCACGCCTCGATGGAAGGAGACAGATGCCCCGTGATCCCGATGATCTCATCGACGCCGACCTCCTCCAGCTGACGGAGCACGTAGTCGAGCACGGGGCGATTCGCGACCCTCAAGAGGGGCTTGGGGCGCGTGTGCGTGTGCGGGCGGAGCCTGGTTCCTTTTCCCGCCAGGGGGAGTATGGCTTGCATGCGACCTTCTCAGAGGTTCTCATCCGTGGGTGGAATCATCCGGAACGTAAAGAGGATTCCACGAACCGGGCAACATCTTGCGCCGCCGCGCTCAGTCGGCGCCGCGCCGGACTGGACCGACATGACGACCACCTCTTCCAACCGAGCGGGGCGACCCGCAAGCGCCGAGCCCGTGGACACCCGCACCAGCGGTGGCCCGGACGGACGCCTGTATACGGCATCGTTCGCCGTGGTCTGGGATCAAGTGCTGGATGAAATCCGAGCTCGCAGCAGGTGGGAACTGGTGCACCACGACGAAGAACTGGGGTTGATCACGGTCCGATGTCGCGGCTTCATGTCCTCCGGAGCCAGCCTTCTCACGGTCTGGGTGAGCCTAGACGACAACGGACTGACCCGGCTCGACCTGCGATCCGTGCCCGAGACGCGTCGGGACCTGGGCTCCGGCGAGCGCCGCATACGAGAACTGCTGGGCCGTCTGGACCACGCCCTGGGTGCCGGCGCGCGTGTGAGCCCCTGAGCCCTACCGCGCGCTACCACCCCGGAGGGCATGCTCGTACTCCGACCTCTCGATGACGGCCGCCGCGGTTAGATCTCCCGTCACGTTCACCGCCGTCCGGCACATGTCGAGAATCCTGTCGACCCCCAGAATCATAGCGATTCCAGCCGCTGGATCGATTCCTGATCCGGCCAGGACCCCCTCCAGGACGACCACGAGGATGATGATCCCCGCGGAGGGCACCCCAGCCGCACCGATCGATGCGAGTGTGGCGGTCAGGACGATTCCGAACTGGACGGTCAGGGAGATATCCCCGATGAGTACCTGCGCGATGAACATGGTGGCCACGGCCTGGTACAGCGCGGTGCCGTCCATGTTGATCGTGGCGCCCAGGGGCAGAACGAAACTGGACACCTCCTTCTCGATTCCCAGCTCGTCTTCCGCCGTCTCCATCGTCAGCGGT
>JAMJQV010000263.1 GCA_023554435.1 Gemmatimonadota bacterium
TCCACGTCCCAGTACCGCCATACCCGCTTCTTTCCACCCTCCACCACCAGCGCGTGCGCCGGAGCCAGCCGTTCGATTCCTTCGTAGAACGTCCACTCCGGCGGCATGTACGGCCCTGACAGGTACACGCCCACCGCCGGCTCGTAGATCCGTGCCGGCACCCCGGGCACCGACAGGATCTGTTTCACCTCCGTCGCGAAAAGCGTCCGGCCCGCCTCCGCCCGGTACACCAGGGACCGCATCCCCAGCGCGTCCCGAGCCCCGAACAGCCGCTGTCGGGCACCGTCCCACACCACGAACGCGAAGTCTCCCACCAGGCGCGCCGCGCATTCCACTCCCCACGCCCGGTACGCTTCCAGGATCAGCTCTACGTCCGTCCGCTCACCCGCTTCCAACCCCAGCCACCCGCCCAGCTCTCTCCGGTTGTCGAGGCGCGCGTCCGCCACCACCACCACATCTCCGGCCACCAGTGGCTGCCGCTCCCGCACCGACTCCGGCGTCACGTACTGCGCCAGGTACCCCACGCCCACGTGCCCGTCTATGTGCACCCCCACTCCATCCGGGCCCCGCCACCGCACCGCTTCCACCCTCCCCTCCACCCAAGCCCCAACCACGTCGCCCCCCACCCACCCCACCACCCCACACAGCCCGCTCACCCTTCCCCTCCCACATCCTCCACAATCGCAGCACACACCTCCGGTAGTCGGTCAAGACCGGACGGGTAGACCAACCGCGCCATGGGAACCTGGCCCACGAGTGACGCCAGGCGCGCGAAGCGCTCGCGGTGTAGCCCTGCTTTCTCCAGGACCGTCTTCAGAAAGGACTCTCGAACCAACTCGATCAATGCCTGCTGGGGCGGGACAGGCTCCACGCGAATCGGGGCGTCCTGGTCATCGACTCGAAGTGGCAGGTACAGGCGTGACAGAGGCCTCGACTCGTTGCAGAAACTACCAAGCCCCCCGGCCCCCACCGGGACACGACGCTTGTCCGTATTGGGAAGCACCTGGGGCAGGTCGGCGTGGCCGCCGAGGAAGTGATTCGCCAGGTCCGGCCACATGCGCATCTGGGGAAAACCCGGATGCCCAACAGCCTTCTGTTCAGAGAGGGTCACTGCCAGAAAGTCGTCGGTCAGGAGTGAATGCCCGGCCTGCATGAGGGTGGTCGACAGTGACGTCTTTCCGCCCGTGTTGGTGGCGAGGAAGACTACGGCCTGCCCGTTCACGCTCACGGCTGACGCATGCAGAGCCACCGTTCCGCGGCTCTCGAGCCAGAAGCCGGCCAGCAGGCTCAGGAAGTAAAGTTCCACCACAGCTGTCGCTGCTTCGTCGTGCTGATGGCACACGATGCGATCGGGCCACACGTAGTAATCCGCCACGCCGGCGTGGCGGAAGACGTCCAACCCATCCTGTCGGTAAAGCCGGACGCCCGGCTCGCCGTCATCCGTAAGGTACTGGCTCTCGAATACCGGCTCGCCGGCATCCCATCGATGACCGGTCGGGGCGTGCCAGACGCGCGTGAAGGTCAGGTCCCGATCCTCGTCTGCCGGAACCAATGGCGTTCGGAACGGAAAGTCGGAGGCCAGCGTGATGCCGTAGACCCGATAGCACTGCTCTGCGGCTCGCTGGCTGTCTCTTCCTGGCTCAGTCATCATCGACCCGTCTCAGGAGACCGAGTTCCAGGGCCCGCTCCAGCACCGAGTCCACGTCCGCCCGCAAGCGGGTTGATTCCACGTCGTATTCTGTGGCGAGGGCATCGACAACGAGGCTCGGGCTGGCGCCGCCTACGAGCGCCATCCAGATCTCCCCGGCGATTCCCGGGAAACTGAATGCACGCCCGGTCTCGACGTTCGCGGCCAGCACCTCTCCTTCAAAACGAGCAAACACGGTCGCGTCGGCAGGGCGGCCCCCCCCCTGGCAGGCCGGCTGTTCCTGGAGGCGGACAAGCCCCGGGACCACGGGCCCATTCTTGAGACAGAACTCGGGCGGGACGATGCGCCAGGGAGCCTCCTCCGATTCGGTCTCGGCGTTCCAGATCGTGATGTCCGGCTCGTTCCAGGGAAAGCACACGTGCTCGGGCAAGCCAATCCAGTACGCTCGGCCCCCGGACCGTTCTCTCCACCGCTCCTCCCACGCAGCCCGATCTTCCTCCAGTGATTCGTCACACAGGTCCCGAAGGTCTCCGCCCGAATAGCATCCCACTACACGGGGCTCTCGATCCCGAATGGCGTCCCTGAGTTGCGGGTGCGAGAAGAGATGGGCAAAGATGACCGACGAACCGTTCAGGCGCTCCAACGTCTCCGCGAATCGCAAGCCGCTCAGAGAGCAATCATCGACGAGAACGAGTGGCGAGTTGCCGCCATTCTCGCCGGACTCCGACGGCAACGGGTCCCCTACCTGGTCGGCCCGAAGGTCCAGCAGGTAAGCCAGCATTCCCAGGACGAACAACCCGCCCCGCGGGAGCGCGACGAACCGGCAGCGCGAAAGCGTCTCCTCGCCCACACCGTCGATGAGCCGGTGGGCCAGGGCGCGGGCCGCGCGTTCAGCGTCTGCGTACGAGACGTACCGCAAGCGGCTCAGTCCCTTCTCCAGGATGGCAGGTAGTACTGCTATTCTGGCCGCTTCGGCTGGGGAAAAGCGGCCGACCATAGCAAGTCGCATGGGCTCCGCGGTGCGGACCACCAGGACCGCCTCCTCCATATCGCGGACCCTCGGACTCGCGGTCAGAGCCCGGCCCAGAGCCCTGAGCCGGTCAGCCGAGGTCGCCATGTCGCGGTAGACAGGCGCCTGCGCCAACACGTCCGTCCCGGGATCCAGGACGAACACCGCTTCTTCGCTAGCACCCGTGCCCACTGGTTCCCTTTCGCGGCAGATATGGTGGTGCATCGCGGACGCCCGGACCTCACGGGCCACACTACGCTTCACCTATATGAAGTCAAACCCCGTGCCACAAGCCGGGCCGCAACGCGGCGCGTTGCCGTCAGAGAAGCCAGAATCGCGCCAGAGCCAGTTCTGCACATATGGACTAATTCGTCAACCATAACAATTCATATTTGTCAATTCTCGCGACTAATTGCCAAGTATTCGCGAAGTTACCCGTGAAACCTTGACGTTTGACGCAGCCCCTGCTTAGTTTCGCTTCGATCACCGCAATCGAACACCCTGTGTCGATGGAGCGCCGCATGACGCCTGATACGATGTTCGCCGCACCGACCGAGCACGCCGAAGCCGCTCGATACGCTACCTACGGACTGCAGCTCGGGACTGATCCCGATCCCGGAGCCATCATGAAGCTGTGCCGGGAACTCAACGTCCGGTTCATGCGGCTCACGTTCACGGACATCCTGGGACATACGAAGAATGTCGAGGTGCCGGCCAGCCAGTTCCAGAAGGCGCTCGATGGCGAGATTCTATTCGATGGATCTTCGATCAAGGGCTTCGTACGGATCGAAGAAAGCGACATGCTGCTGAAGCCGGACCTCGAGACGTTTCGGGTGTTCCCGTGGGGTAACCCGGAGGCCAGGGTTGCCCGCTTGATCTGCGATGTCCACAACCCGGACGGAAGGCCCTTCGCCGGCGACCCACGGTTGTGCCTGAGGAGGGTGGTCGCGCGAGCCGCTGAAATGGGATACGTCGTCAACACGGGAGTGGAGGCCGAGTTCTTCCTCTTCCAGACAGACGAGAACGGAGGCGCGACGACTATCACGCATGATTCGGCCGGATACTTCGACCTCACGCCCGTTGACCTCGGAGAGAAGGCGCGTCGGATGATCGTGAACGATCTCGAGGCCATGGGTTTCGAGGTCGAGGCAGCACACCACGAAGTGGCCCCCGGGCAGCATGAGATCGACTTCAAGTACGAAGAAGCCCTCCGGACCGCGGACGATCTGACCACCTTCCGCTTCATCGTCAGAAACGCAGCTCTGGCGCATGGCCTGCACGCCACGTTCATGCCGAAACCGATCTTCGGCCAGAACGGATCGGGCATGCATACTCACCAGTCCCTGTTTATGAACGGTGAGAACATCTTCTTCGATGCCGACGCCGAGTATCAGATCTCGGACACCATGCGGTATTACATCGGCGGGCTGAAACAGCACGCCAAGGCCGTGGCCGCGATCACGAATCCTCTGGTCAACAGCTACAAGAGGCTGGTCCCCGGCTACGAGGCACCGGTGGACATCGCATGGTCACAGCGCAATCGATCACCGATGATCCGGGTGCCGGATCGTCGGGGCGTTGGCACGCGAGTGGAATTCCGGATGCCGGATCCCGCCTGCAATCCGTACCTCGCCCTCGCGGTACAGCTGGCCGCAGGGCTGGACGGAATCGATCGACAGGTCGATCCCGGTCCCCCGATTGACACCAACGTGTGGGAGCTGAGCGCCGAGGAGAGGGCCCGATACCAGATGGAAAGCCTTCCCGCCAATCTCGGCGAGGCGATCGTAGAGATGGAGAAAGACGACTTGATCCGGAACACTCTCGGCGAGCATCTGTTCGACAACTACGTGCACGCCAAGAAGCAGGAGTGGGCCGAGAATATCGCACAGGTCACGCGCTGGGAGCTCGACCGCTACCTGACCACGTACTAGCGCGGACGATCGCCGCGGGCGGCGACGGGTGAAGCAGAGGCGGCCGGGGCTAATACCTCCGGCCGTTTCTGCCCCTCGGTACTTCGGTTCTAGGGTCCTCTCCGCCAGACCTCGCACTGCTCGGAG
>JAMJQV010000264.1 GCA_023554435.1 Gemmatimonadota bacterium
GCTTCTCGCGCATCGTGATGGCCTCGACGTGCACCAGCGGGTACAGGTCCGCCTCCGAGTAGAAGCCGGTGTGGTCCCCGAACGGGCCCTCCATCACCAGGTCCTCGGACGGGTCGATGTATCCCTCGATCACGATGTCCGAGTCGGCCGGCACCTCGAGATCGCAGGTGACGGCCGCGGCCAGGGCCACCGGATCTTTCCGCAGGAACCCCGTGAACAGGTACTCGTCGATGTTCGGGGGAAGCGGTGCGCTTCCGGAGTAGACGCAGGCCGGATCCCCTCCGAGAGCAATGCACACCGGCATGCGCTCGCCCCGGGCGGCCATCTCGCGCCAGTGAGCGGCGCCGCTCTTGTGGCGCTGCCAGTGCATCGCGAGCCGGTTACGGTCGAGTACCTGGATCCGGTACATGCCCACGTTGCGGCGGCCCGTGTAGGGATCCCGCGAGATGACCTGAGGCAGGGTGATGTAACGACCCCCGTCGTCCGGCCAGCACAGCATGTGCGGCAGGCGCTCCAGGTCCACCTCGTCTCCGCGCAGCACGGTGTGCTGACAGGCCGGCGTACCCCGCGACCGGCGCGGCGGGACTTTCGCGAACTCCGCCAGCTGCGGGATCAGGAGAAGCTTCTCCTTGAGGCCCGCGGGCGGCTTCATCTCCAGCATGCCCTGGATGCGGTCGGAAATATCCTCCAGCCGATCCACGCCGAGGGCCATCGCCATGCGGCGCTCGCTCCCGAACATGTTGATCAGGAGGGGCACATCCGACTCGGCTCCACCCGGCAGGACCGGACGCTCGAACAGCAGGGCCGGACCTCCACCCGCGCTCTTCATGCAGCGGTCGGCGATCTCGGTCATCTCCAGCTCGACGCTCACCGGCCGCGCGATGCGGACCAGTTCGCCTTCCCGCTCGAGGGCTGAAACAAAGTCGGACAGATCTCTGAAGGACATGCGTCGTCTCGCGAACGGGTCGTGGCCCCGGGGGCCTACCGTTGTCCGGCCGGACTGCCGGACTCTAGCTTGCGCCCACGTTATGACGGGCCAAACGGATCAGCAACGTGGGTACCGCGCGGTGAGCTACAAGGAGCACAGCGACAAGGACCTGGTCCGCCTGTGTCTGAAGTCGGACGAGCGGGCGGCTCGCGAGCTCGTCGAGAGATTCGAGCGCCCGGTGTTCTCGCTCGTGTACCGCATGGTGCGCGATCGCGAGTTGGCCGAGGACCTGACGCAGGAAGTGTTCGTCCGCACGTTCAACAACCTCCAGCGCTACGACCGCTCGTACAAATTCTCGTCCTGGCTGTTCAAGATCGCGTACAACCTGACGGTCGACTACCTGCGGAAGAAGCAGGTGAAGACCATCTCCATGCACGGGTCGCCCGACGCGGTGACCCCCGAGCGCCAGGAGGCGACCTCGCTTTCACTCGAGTCGGACGAGGAAAGCCCGGACGCCATGGTCGAGGCCCGCGAGCTCGCGGGATACCTGGAGGACGCGATCGCACAACTCCGACCCGAGTACCGGACCGCGATTCTGCTGCGACACGTCGAGGGGCGCCCGTACGAGGAAATCTCCGACATCATGGGTGTGCCTCTGGGCACGGTGAAGACCTACATCTTCCGCGCTCGCCGCGAGCTGCGGGATCTCCTGGAGGACCGGTGGGACGAGGGGGACGAAGAGTGAAACTCCCCCGCGCCACATCCCGTACGGCAAGAGGACTGAAGGAGTCAAAACCAGTATGAACACGAATCATCAGGCACGGACGAGGCACCTGCAGGCAGAGGAGCTGGAAACGCTGGCCATTCCCGGCGATCACCGGCTCCCGGCCCGCAGCTCTGCGCATGTAGCGGATTGTGAGCGCTGCCGGCGTGATGTCGAGGAGCTGCAGACCCTGCATGCCCTGCTCCAGGCGCTGGCGCCACTGCAGCCCGTGGTCGGATTCTCCGATCGCGTGATGCAGCACGTCCGGCTGCCCCTTCCCTGGCGGGTGCGGGTGCTCCAGGCAGTACGGAAGCACCAGCTCGCCACGGCAGCGGCATTCGCCGGCGCGGCGGCGGCCGTTGGCGTGGGCCTGACGTGGATCGCCCGGTATCCCGAGCTGACTCCCATGACGATCGCGGCCTTCCTCGTCCAGCGCTTCACGGCCTTTGTGTGGAGCGGCGTGATGGAGGTCGGCCGCTTTGTGTACGGTTCCGGAGTATTGGAGACGGCCCAGGGCATTGCCGGACAGGTCACACCGGTCTCGGCCTTCGTGGCCGTGGCGACGGTGACCCTCATCGGGCTGGCCTCGTTCCGGATCCTGCTTTCACTGATGGAAATTGACCCGGCTCTCGTGACGAGCCATCTGCGGCTCAGGCGGAGGGTGAGGGGATGAACGGCAACGCACGAAGGAGTTCGAGAACGATGCGACGCGGGTGGATGGTAGCGGCGGCGGTGGCTTTCCTGTGGCCGGCCGGGGCCGGTTTGCTGGCCCAGGAACAGGGCGTGACGGGCAGCACGGTTTCGCTTGCGGCTGGAGCTGCGAGCCTGGAGCTGGCGCTGACCGATGGGGGGACACGCGTCATTTCGCTGCGTGAGGGTGAAGTCCTCATCGATGGAGAGGTCCAGGGCACCTACGAACCCGGCGGGACCCTCGACAACTCGTGGCGGTCGCTGCTGACCAGCCCGGCGCTCTTCGACGGCGCGGGACTGGCCGGTCGGCTGGCGGAATGGGTTCCGGATGCCAGCGGTGATGCGGAGGCCTCTTCGGGCAGCGCCCTCGAGGCCCTGTTCGACCGACTGGCCGAGAACTCGAACCGCACGGTGGCGGCTGCGGTCCCACAAGCGGCGACGATCGATATCGCGGGCGGGGGTCAGGTGCCCATCGCTCCGGGCAGAATCACATCGCTGGGCGAGCTCACGCGTGGCGTAGAGATTCTGGGCCGTCAGCTCGAGGTCCTGCGCGGCCAGGTTTCGGGACTGGACGAGGGCCTCGCTCTCGTGGTGCACGACGACTATACCCTGGGGGCGAATCAGCTTGTCGAAGGTAACCTGGCGCTGCTATCCGGGGACCTGGATCTCGAGGGCACGGTGGCCGGTGACGTCCTCGTGCTCGACGGAACGCTGACCCTGGGGCCCTCGGCCGACGTGGCGGGCGACATCCTGCAGGTCGGCGGCGACATCGTGGACGCCGGAGGAAGGGTCTCGGGCGAGATGGTCTCGCTGCTGGCGGGTGACCTGGGCAGTCTGGTATCGGGTGACTTCGAGGTCGACATCGCCGAAGAGATCGACATCCCCGTACGCGTCAACGTTCGCTCGGGTGACCGCGGCTTCTTCGGATCCATTGGCCACAACATCGGGCACGCCATCAGCGGGATCATGGCCTCGATCGTGTGGCTCCTGGCCCTGTCGACGATCGGGTTCGTCGTGGTGTACTTCTTCCGCTCGCGCCTCGAGGTAGCGGCCGGCGTGATTCGCACGGACACCGTGCGATCGTTCGGCGTCGGACTGGCCGGCCAGTTGCTGGTCCTGCCGGTCCTGCTTCTGCTCGTGGTCGGCATCGTGACATGGCTGGTGATCCCGGTCTACGCACTCGCCGTGGCGCTGGCGATCCCGGCCGGCTACCTCGCCGTGGCCCACGCCGTCGGGGAGGCCGTCGAGGAGCAGCGTTTCGACTGGATGGAGAGGTTCAACAACCTCCGGGGGTCGAGCTCGTACCACTACGTGTTCAAGGGGCTGCTCTTCCTGCTCGCGCCGTTCGCGATCGGGTCGGCGCTGTACCTGCTCGGCGGCATGCTCGGATTCGTGCGCGGCCTGATGTTCTTCGCGGCCGGTGTGCTGACCTGGGCCGCGGTGACCACCGGCTTCGGAGCCATCATCATCACGCGCGCAGGCGGCCGCAGGGGTCGTGCGGCGCAGGCCGAGTTCGACGACCTGTTCTCGGCGTCCGAATCGTTCGACTCAGAGGGTGAAGCCAGTGCTTAAGTCGCTTGTCGCTGCCGCGGCGCTTCTCGCGGTCGGTGCTCCGCTCACAGCCCAGGAAGCCGACTGGACCGAGGTCCGGGCCCGCCGGCAGGCGGGCTCCATCGAGTCGGTAACCGTCGACGTGGAGTACGTTGCGGGAGAGCTCAGGGTCGGACCAGCCGATGGCGGACTCCTGTACGACACGCACCTCAGGTACGACGCGGCCCGCATGCGCCCCGAGCGCGACTGGTCCGTGGAGGGCAACAGCGCCCGCTTCGACCTGGGTTTCGAGGGCCTCGGTGACGACGGGGACATGGACATCGATTTCGATGGAGACGAGCACGGTTTCCTCGAACTCGGCCTCAGCCAGGACGTGCCAACGGATCTCCGGATCACGGTCGGGGCGGCGCTCAGCGAGGTCGACCTGAGCGGGATTCCGCTCACCGGACTGGCCTACAAGACCGGGGCGTCCGAGACGGAGATCCGCTTCGAATCGGCCAATCCCGCCGGAATGGAGCGCCTGGAGCTGGCGGTCGGCGCGGCGGAATTCTCCGCGAGCGGACTCGGAAACGCCCGGTTCGAGGAGCTGACGTTCAACGGCGGAGTCGGGGATGTCACCCTGGACTTCGGGGGTGACTGGTCGGCAGACGCCTCGGCGACCATCAAGATGGGACTCGGCAGTCTCACCCTGATCTTTCCCGAGGACCTGGGCGTGCGGATTCACAAGAGCGGCTTCCTTTCAGCCCTCGACGCCCCGGGCTACACCAAGGTGGACGATAGCTGGCAGTCGCCCGGTTGGGATTCGGCGGCGCACCACCTCGAGATCCGCCTGATGTCCGCCCTGGGAAGCATCGAAGTCCTTCACTAGAAGCTGATGCCGAGCCCGCCGCGCGCCGCCCTGGCGCGCGGCCCTTCTCGCCGCACTAGTTTCTCACCGCATGATCTCCGAGTCGACGTTTCTGCTCTTGATCGCGATCTGGACGGGCATCGGCGTATGCACGTTCGTCCTCCTGCACTTCGTCACCGCACCCTTCGGGCGTCACAGCCGCACGGACTGGGGGCCGACCCTCCCCAACCGGCTGGCGTGGATCATCATGGAGTTTCCGCCGGTCAGCCTGTTTCCCCTGCTCTTCTTCGTGGGGCCGACCGAGAAGACGTCGCTGCACTATCTCTTCTTCGCTCTCTATTTCGGCCATTACCTGTATCGTGACCTGGTATACCCGTTTCGCATCCGCACCTCGGGCAAGCGGATGCCATGGGCCGTCTGTGCCTCGGGCGTGTTCTTCAACCTGGTGAACGCCTCGATCCTCGGGGGATGGCTGGGATGGTTCGCGCACTTCGACGCGAGCTGGTGGACCAGCCCGCAGCTTATCGGCGGCCTGACGCTGTTCTTCGCCGGCTTCCTGCTGAACTTCCACAGCGACAACATCCTCATCGGCCTGCGGGACGGCGACGACACCGGATACAGGATTCCCGTGGGCGGGACCTTCCGCTGGGTCTCCTGCCCGAATCACCTGGGCGAGATCCTGCAGTGGGCCGGCTTCGCCCTCGCCGCCTGGCACCCCGCGGCACTCAGTTTCGCCGTGTGGACCGCGGCGAACCTGCTCCCGCGCGCCGTCGCCCATCACGAGTGGTACTTGCGTGAGTTTCCCGACTACCCGCCCGAACGGAAGGCGGTTCTGCCGGGCATCTGGTGATGCCAGCCCTTCCGCTCAGTCGCGGTGCGTCCTGACGCTCACCCGATCGCCGCGGCCGGCTGACAGCCTCTCCGCGGCATTTCCGTTTCGCACCGAGACCTCCAGCGTACCGCCGGACCCGATGAGGGCCAGCAGCTCCCCGTCTTCCGCTGCTCCGTAGTGCGTCCTGAGCCCGGATACTTCCTCTCCACCGACTTCCACCAGGGCCGTCGGACTCACCCAGGCGCTCGGGATGTCGGTGATCAGGTTGCCGAACCGGTCCACGTGCCACACGTGGCC
>JAMJQV010000265.1 GCA_023554435.1 Gemmatimonadota bacterium
AACTCGGCGTCCGCGCCAGTCCACAGCTCGACGAAACGGGCGTAGTAGACGGCCGCGTTCTCGAGGTCGCCGGCCTCGTCGTACAGCTGGGCGACACGCTCCAGGGTGGGGCCGCGCAGCTCATTGTCCCACGCGGCCCGATCGTGGGCATACAACTCGAGGTAGCCGGTGTACATCGCCAGTGCCGAATCACGAGCACCCAGTTGATCGAAGATCTGGGCTTTGGGTACGTAGCGGCACAGCTTGCACCCGGGCAGATCCACCTGGCGGACGAGTTCCAGCGCGGCCTCGTAACTGCCCTCGGAGACCAGATTCGCTACTTCGATGTTGCGCATCCAGTCGTCGGCGGCCTCGCCGCTCCGGTACTCCGCCGGCACCTCGGCCTCCATTTCGGCGATCAGCGACTCCGAAGCCGCTCGATCTCCCGCTCGCGCGTACCAGAACGCCAGCCACCCGTACGGCCGATTGAGAACGTCCATGCTCTCGAGCGGATACTCCGCGAGGATGGCCTCGAGGCCTGCCAGAGCACGAGAAGTGTCGCGTCGGACGTATATGTCCAGGTCGAATACCTGCATGAGGGGCCAGGCGGGAAACGCCTCGCCAGCCTCTCCCGCTGCCTGCGCTGCCTCCCGCCAGTGACGCTCGGCTTCTCCCAGCTTGCCCTGGATCGCCGCCACGTGGCCCAGAGCGTAGGACCCGAACTCGGTCCAGACCTGGTCGGTGTTCTCGTCCCGCAGCTGAACGGCCAGGTTCCCCGCCTCGGTCCAGTTCTCTCGGTTCATCTCGAGTTGGTAACGGGCCGCCACGGTACGATCACTGCCGGGAGCCAGGCGGTCGGCAATTTCGAGCGTCGCGTGAGCTTCGTCGAGCTTCCCCTGGTTCATCTGAGCGGTAGCCACGTTGTTGATCGACTTCACACTACTGTCGATCGCCACCGATCGAGCGAACCAGTGCTCGGCTTCGGCCCACTCGCTCAGGTCGGTGTAAGCAGCTCCCAGGTTGTTGAGCGCCCATGCGTCCGTAGGATCGAGGTCTACCATGCGCTCGTAGACACGAATCGCTCGCTGCGGCTCGCCCGTGACGGTCGTGTAGTATGAAGCTTCGGCCAGCAGGCTCTCGCGCTCCGTCAGACGTTCGCGGAACAGATATGCCTTCTCCATGGCCTCGACGATTCTAGCCTGATCGCCGACCGTCTCGACGCCTATCTTCCGCCACGCCATCGCGAAGGCGCTGTCGATCGCCACCGCCTCTTCGAGCAGCTCCACCCCGCGCTGCCGGTCGCGGCCCGACCTGAAGAGCTCGAGGGCCTGCGAGTACTTCTCGAGTGCCTCGAGCGAGCCGGTGGTGACATCGGCCAGTGGCTCGTCGGCGCGCATGTCCGTGTACGAGTCACCGATGCGCTCGCGCATCTTCCCGGACAGGCGGTCGATCGCGGGGATCACTTCGTTCGCGTCGGCGGCCGTCTCGCGGAGTGAGGCCAGGGTCTCCTCGCTGCGAGCGTCCGCCAGGCGGGCCGTGAGGACGAAGCCGTCACCGATCGACGATACCTCACCCTCGATCACGGCCGGATACCCTTCCCGCACGGCCAGCTCGTGTGCGATCTGGTGCGTGATGGCCTGGTCTTCCGGGAGCTCCATGCGGGCCAGGGCTTCGTCCAGCGTGGCGGGTTCCACCACCTTGATCAGCTCCGACTGCGACAGGTCCACACGGAACGCCTGTGTCACGGCCCGGGCAAGAGACGGATCGTCCGCCACGAAGTCCGCTACGACGACCGCAGCCTGCTCATCGAGCATTCCCTTGGCCACCAGAGACCCCACGGGGCCGATGCCCTGGTTCCGCATGAACATGAAGCCGGTGGTCACGGCGGTCAGCAGAACGAACGCCAACCCTCCTCCCACGAGCGCGTTGCGCCATGTGAATAGACGGCGCGGCGAGAGCTCGGACGGCGAGGCCGGCGCCGATTTCGACTCGGTGGATTCATCCGATGCGGCAGCAGCGGACCCGTCCGCAGTGTGCCTGCCCTGCACCACGGCCGTGGCCACGATGATCGGCAGGCCGACCAGCAGAAGGAGCAACGCAAAGGGAAACACCCAGTCCGGCAGGCCCAGGTTGTCCTTCACCACGTCCACCACCTGCAGCACCACCCAGGATGCAGCGGCGTAGAACGCCAGGATCTGCCACAGTGAACGGTTCTTCATCCGCGCTCTCTTATGATCTCTTCAAGGCGTGCCCGGGCGACCGTGACCCGAGGCTGCAGTTCTGCGTCCGCATCGGCCCAGAGTTCAACGAAGCGCGCGTAGTACAGGGCCGCGTTCTCGAGGTCCCCCTGCTCGTCGTACAGCTGAGCCAGCCGCTCAAGCGAAGGACCGAGGTTGTTCGTGTCCCACCACAGGCGATAATCGGCGTGAGAATTGACGTAGGCTTCGTACAGGGCCATCGCCGAGTCCGTCCTTCCCGCCCGGTCGTAGAACCTCGCCAATGGCTGGTATCGACAGAGTTGGCAACCGGCCAGCTCGCGTCGCTCTATCGTCGCAGCAGCCTCCTCATGACGTCCTTCCCCGGCCAGAAGGGACCCCTCCCAGGCGAGATACTGGTCCTCCATGTCCCGCCGATACTCCGCTGGCACCTCAGCCTCGAACTCGGCGATCACCCTCTGAGTCTCGACCCGGCCCCCAATCGCGGACAAAAGGTCGATCACCGTCCGGTAGTTGCGACTCAGTGGGTCGAGCTCGCTGAATCCGTCGGATTCCATCATGAAAGCGAGCCTCTCACGCGCCCGATCGGGATCCTCCCTTACGTTGAGATCGATCCACACCAGGAACTGCGTCATGCCCAGCATCGGTTGCGCTCGCCCTGACGCCGCGTGGTGGCGCGCGGACTCCAGGGCCAGTTCCTCAGCCTCGGCCAACCGGCCCTGCGTCGCGGCGATCGCCGACAGGAACGACGTGCGTTCCATCTCCACTCGAGGGTCCGACCCCAACTCGGAAAGTCGATTCGCCGCTAAGGTCGCCGCTTCGTAGTCTCCGCGCACCGCTTCCAGGTACACTCGAAGTCCCGCCGAGACCTCATCTCGCGGGAACATTTCGTAGATGCCGTCCAGGCTGGCCTGTGCCTCGTCGAGCTTCCCCTGGTTGATCTCGGTTCGCGCCGCGTTTCGGAAGGAGAGCACATTCGAGGAATCGGCTCTGTTCGCTCGCTCGTAGTACTGCTCCGCAAGCGCGTAGTCGCCGAGGTCCTGATCGTAGACTACGCCAAGGTTGTTGAGCGCCCAGTCGTCGTTCGGGTCGAGCTCGAGGAGGCGCTCGTACGTGGTGATGGCCGCCTGGTCGTCCTGCGTCACCTGCGTGTAGTACGTGGCCTCCGTATGCAGCCTCTCTCGCTCGGTGAGTCGGTCGCGCGATTCGTATGCCTTCTCGAAGGCCTCC
>JAMJQV010000266.1 GCA_023554435.1 Gemmatimonadota bacterium
GACATTTCCGTGCAAATCCGGGACCACCGGAAGGCGATCCAGCACGGAGGCTCGCCGCTCCCTCCAGCCGGGATTCCACTACGCTCGAGCTCCCGACTCACCTGTCTAACACCTTGGCTCCAAACAGGTTCCGCGTACCGATCAGGAGAGGGGGGCCAGCGAGCTCTGGCTTCAAGCAATCCGGGCCGTCAGGAGGTACCTCCAGGGCTCGCACCATTTGGGACAAAGTGGCGGCAGAGCGCACTCCCGGCGCCGGACACATTGGCGCACCCTGGGGCTCGAGCGACCTGGCCCGGATGAAGAAAGCGGGGCAGCCCGGCTGGGCTGCCCCGCTTCCGCTGAAGGATCGAGACTTGAGAACTAGGGCGCGGGTGCCACCATTCCCAGGGCGGCCATCTGGTCCGCGCTCAGCGGAGTCATCCAGAAGTCCAGCACCTGGATCGTGTCGGCTCCGGCCTTCAGGAAGGTCCACGTGGTCCCGCCGTCGGCTGTCGTCGCGAAGTCGAACTTGAGCGACGTCAGATAGTCGTCGGGCATCGGGATCACGCCGGTCGGGTAGACCAGATTGCTGGTAGCGGGATCCCACTTCGCCACGTCGATGATGCCTTCCGTGTTGTACTGCTCGATCGCCGGGTTCGTGCCACCCAAGTTGTTGTGGCAGGAGCTGCAACCGCGGCCCGTTCCGATCGTGTGCGGCGTGTAGAAGCCGAACGCCACGAAGGTATCGTCGATATACTCGACGCTCTGGTAGTTGACCGGGTAGACCTCGGTCTCGCCCGAGCCGTCCCTCTTCAGCCGGTTTCCGAGCCACAACTGATTGTCGGACGGAGGCGTGAGGAAGAACTTACCCGTGATCGGCGGCACCTGGGCCTCGAAGTGGCAGTTGTTGCAGGTCACCGAACTCTGGGCATGGCACGAAACGCAGGCGATTCTGCCATCCGTGTCCGGATGGTGATTGTTCGCCGGGTGCTCCGTTGCGTCGTGGCAGTTCGTGCATGCGGCCTTGATTGCACCGATGTCCATCAGGCCGTCGTACTCGTTGCCGTCGCCGTGCACGTCTTCGAGTCCATGGCAGTCATCGCACTCGAAGCCCATGTCACGGTGCACGTCGCTCCACCCGCGAACCACCTCAAGATTCTGCCGGCTGTGGCAGCCCATGCAGACGCCGGTACCCCAACTCGTATCGACCTCGTCTCCGAGCTGCGGATCGACCGTGTCATGGCACCGGTCGCAGGTGCGACCGCTCACCGGCGGCAGGCCTGACGACGTGGCGTGGCAGCCAATGCACGCGAGCTCAGCGTACGCCACCCCCGTGTACTCCTCGAAGCCACGGTTCGGGACTGCGTCGTAGAAGGTCGTCTTCCCGGCGCCCGTCTCGTGCAGGCTCGTCGCGAACCACTCGTCCCACGGGAAGAAGTTCGTGGTGACGTCCTCTTCGTTGCTCGCCGCTTCGCCCTCGTCGTTGACGGCGTACACGGTGGCAGCGTAGGTCACGCCGTCTTCCAGTCCGTCGTCGAGGTTCGTGAACACGGCAACCGTCGTCCCGGCAGCCAGGTCGTCCTTGACCAGGTCCGCCGTGCCGCCGACCAGCTCCGCCCGGTAGGAGGTCGCAAGCGCCGACTCATCCCAGGTCAAAGTGACTTCGTCGGCCTCGGTCTCGGCCGTGAGCGTGACGCCCGCCGGGGCACCCGGGCAGTCCACGTCGAACTGCGTGTTGGCCGTCAGGCCTGCAGTAACAGGCACGTCGCGCGGGTTGTCGCCAGCCACGGTGCAGTTGGCCGCGACGTTCGTCAGACCGACCGAGTAGGTCGCGACGGCGAGGTCCGGAATGATCAGTACCTCGTTGACGCCGATGTTCCCCGCGACGTTGCCGTCGAGCGTAACGGCGTAGCCATCCGCGTCAGGGTTGTCACCCGTGGTGACCGTGGTCACCCCGATGGCGCCCGTCGTCGGCGGGGCCGGATCGTCGTCGCCGCACCCTGCCGCAACGACGCCGGCGAGCGCTACGACGAAACCCGCCGCCAGCGTCCTCCGAATTCGCTCATTGATCCACATAGCGCGCTCTCCGAATCGGTTGTGGCGGGGGTGCTGTGCAATTTATCCGAGCGCGCGCCGCTCCCGCCCATGCGTACGGCCGCTCGATAAGAATCCGTTGCCGATTCCTCTCTGCAATGAACGTGCCGTTTGTGAAATCTGTAACTAGTTGTAACCAATGAATTTAGGTACTAAAGTACCCATAACCTCCGTAGTAATGCGGAATTATGCCATTTCCCTTCTCTTCGACTATTCGGGAATAGCGCGTAGAGCCCGGAATTCCGGGCTCGAGCGATATCATGTGGCTTTCAATTCAACGATCGGAATGGGCGATTCCGGACTCGGTGTGACAGAATTACTCAAGCAGGTACGGAAGCGGGTCCTCGAGGCAGAAGTGCGGACTCAGCGTGACGAAGTAGCGGAGATGCGGAATGTGGCCCGCGCCGTAGACCACGAACACCCGGTCTCCCGGCTCGCTGATGCGGTGGAGGTTGGAGAAGATCTTCAGGTTGCGCTCGTACCAGGTGGCCACGAACTCCGCGCCGCCGTAGTCGTCACCGGCGACCAATGGAAGGAAGAACTCGAGATAGCCCCGATCGGCCCACTCGATCGCTTCGGGCGTGTTCATGCGGTAGAGCATCTCTCTCACGGTGCCCTCGGATAGCCACTTGGCCATGGAGGCCATGGCCCACTCGCCGTACTCCTCCAGCCCGGCCATGTACCGGCCCAGTTCGGGGCGGGCCTCGAGCACCGACTCGAGCCTGTCGCTCGGCAAGCCGATCTTCACGTCGACCGGGTACACCGTCTCGTGCCCCATCGCCGCGGCGAGCCGGAAACCGATCTGCTCTTCCTCCTGGCGGGACAACTCCACCTCGCCGGCCAGGAAGGCCTGGTACCTCCCGGTCGAGACCGTGTCCCCCCACCGGGCCTCGATGGCGACCCTTGTCGGGGCGAAGGCAGAGAGGCGCTCAACGACGTCCAGGATCTGCTCCTGGCGGGCGGGTGCGAGCACGTCGTCGGCTTCGAGGTTGAACTGATCGGCGCCCGGGTTCGACATGTGGTAGCTGCCGAGGAGCAGCACGGCCACCCGACTGTCCCCTGCTACGCACTCAGCCGGCGCCAATTCGGGGATCACACCGGGCACCCGTTCCTGAGCGGAAAGAGAGGCAGCAGATCCCACCACCGTAACCAGTGCCAGCAGGATGGAGGGTGCGGTCCTCTTGGCGCGTCGAGCTCGCATCGGTCTTCCCCGGTTCAAGTCGTCAGTCGTCGAGCAGGGTCAGCAGCTTCTCCGGCGGCCGACCCAGCACGGCCCTCCTCCCCACTATACCGATGGGACGCTCCAGCAGCGTAGGGTGCGCCGACATCAACGCGATCAGCTCGTGCTCGGCCTCGGTCCCGGTCAGGCCCAACTCCCGGAACGCGCGGTCCCGTTTCCGCAGCACCTGGGCGGGCGTCACCTCGAGCATCGAGAGGACCGACGCGATCTCGGCCTCAGTGAGCGGGTCCTTCTTGTAGTCGCGGTAGTCGTACTCGACCTCGTTCTCTTCCAGCAAGGCGACCGCCTTGCGGCAGGTTCCTCAGGTGCGGGTACAGATCAACTTCAGCATGTGGCCTCCACATTCTCCAGCACGAGTTCGGCCTCGCCGGTACGAAGGATCCCCGACTCCAGGATCTTCGCCCGGACTCCGCCCTTCCCTTTCAGCAGATCCTGGGTGCCCGGGACCAGCGCCACATCCATCCAGTGGCACGGGTGGCTGGGCTCCGTTCCTTCGAACCGGACGCCTCCGAGCGAGAACGTCCGACCAAGCAGGTCGTTCACGTCGACGCCTTCGAGGATCACGTTGCGCCGGAAAGCGTCCGGGGGCACGTGCTGCAGGCCGAGCGCCGCGCCCACCTCGCGCAAGACTTCGCCGTTGAAGAACGTCACCTGGCCCTTGTGCCCTTTCTCCTTCTCCGCGTAGCGGTCACCCTGCAGCCCTCTGCCCGCCTCACAGACCACGCACTCGTGCGCTTCAGAACCGTTTGAGAGCCGCTCCTGGCCATGGCGACCTTTGAAGTCGTGACCCGACGACGTGAAGATGTGGGTGATCCGGACCTGTACGGCTGGCATGCGCCCGTTCCTTTCCGGTCCAGCTTTCCGCCCTTGTTTGGCAGTCGTGACTGAGGACACCTAATATACGCCGGTCGGTTCAAAGCACGAACGGTTCCGGCCCCCTAGACCCGGACACGACCCGTCAACTCGCCGTGCGCTCCCGCGCGCCTGGTCAGGACAGGAAGGAAGGCCCAACTCGTGACTCGCGGCCCGGTGGACCGGATCGAACGCGACCGTTCGATTGTTGAAGGGACGGGCTGACGGACGCGCGGCGGTCTTTCCTGCCCGGATTTTCCACGCGGGATATCGTGGCCGGGGTCAGCGTGGCCCTGGTTCTCGTCCCGCAGTCCATGGCGTGGGCCGACCTGGCAGGCCTTCCCGCCCACTACGGCCTGTACGCTGCGGCCCTGCCTCCGATCGTGGCCGCGTTCTTCGCCTCGTCCCCGTACCTGCAGACCGGACCCGTGGGCCTGACCTCGCTTCTCACGCTCGGCGCACTCTCGGCGCTCGCGACACCCGGCAGCCAGATGTACATCGCGCTCGCCGCTCTGCTCGCCCTGGTCGTCGGCGTGGCCCGGATCGTCGTGGGCCTCGTGAAGGAAGGAAGGGTCTCGTACCTGATGTCGCGTCCGGTCCTGCAGGGATTCACGATGGCAGCAGCTCTATTGATCGTGGCGACGCAGCTTCCCGGAGCAGTCGGCGTGTCTCCACCCACTGAGGGTGTGATCCCACGCGCATGGTGGGCCCTGTCTCACCCGGGCGAGTGGGAAGTGGCCTCCGTCGTGCTCGCCGTCATGACGGGTGCGTTGATCCTGGGGGGACGCAGGATTCATCCGCTGGTCCCCGGCGTGCTGTTCGCGACCCTGATAGGCGTCGTGTACTCGATGACCACCGGCTATTCTGGCGCGATCGTGGGCGACATACCTGCCGGTCTCCCACCGCTTCCTCGAGATGTGCCCTGGTCTCAGCTGCCCCTCCTGGTCATTCCGGGCGGGGTGATCGCACTCGTGGGGTTCGCGGAAGCCGCCTCCATCGCCCGCACGTTCGCCGTCATGGATCGGCGGCCCTGGGACCCGGACCGGGAGTTCATCAGTCAGGGTGTGGCGAACGTGGCCGCGGCCCTGTCGAGCGGCTTCCCCGTCGGGGGGTCGTTCGGGCGCTCCAGCCTGAACCACCTGGCGGGTGCTCGTTCCCGCTGGAGTGGAGCCATCACCGGCATCGCGGTCCTATTGTTCCTTCCGGTCGCGTGGATCCTCGCTCCTCTTCCGCGCGCCGTGTTGAGCGGCATCGTCATCGCCGCCGTGCTCGGCCTCATCCGGCTCCCGGACCTGGCGCGGCTCTGGCGCCTGTCGAAGCCCCAGGCGCTCAACGCGTGGACCACCTTCGCGCTCACCCTGATCCTGGCTCCGCGGATCGACCTGGCCGTGCTAATAGGAATCCTGCTGGCCCTGGGCATCCACGCGTGGCGTGAGATGAAGGTGAGGTGCGACTCGTGGCTCGAGGACTCGACCTTCCACCTGGCTCCCAGGGGTGTGCTCTGGTTCGGATCGGCCCCCCAGATGCAGCGCAGCTTCATGCACGAGTTGGAGGAAGGCCACGAGGTGGATCGAATCGTTCTCCACCTGGGCGGCCTCGGACGGATCGACCTCACCGGCGCCATGATGCTGAAGGAGTTCCAGGCGGAGATGGCCGCCGGCGATATCGAGGTCGAGATCGCCGGCGTGCCGTATCACGCGCGACGCATCCTGCGCCGAACGCTGGGCTGGGATCCGGAAGGTACCGAGGGACAGTCGACCGGCTGAACCGAGCCGCTACGCTGTCTGCGACTCCTCGCCCGTCCGTGCCGCCGCCTTCATCCACCACCACAGGCCTCCCCCGAGCCCCAACGCGATGCCCGCCACCGCGTCCGCCACGTAATGCTCCTTCAGCGTGAGGGTGGACACCGCGATCCCGGCCGCGAGCAGGACGTGGAACCAACGCAGGCCGGCCGATCGCGCGATCATCGCCCCCATGAAGCCCGTGATCACGCTGTACGCCACGTGCATGGAAGGCAGGCAGGCGTACGGACGGGTGAAGGCCGACTCGTGCATGCGGGTCTGCATGGCGTGCGCCTCGGACGTCCAGGGCGCGGCGACCGGGTACAGGAGCTGAACTGCGCCCCCGATGATAGTGATGACGACGAAGGCCTTGATCGCCCGCTTGAAGTCCGCCTCCCGCATGGCCGAGACGATCAGCCACGCGCCGACCGTCAGATACGGATAGGCGGCCCAGTAGAAAACCCAGGTCCATCCCAGAAGCGGGATTTTGTCGTCCAGGGCGATCGACGGATCGTTGAGCGCCTCGGGGGGGCGATTGCTGTTGACCCGGGTCACCGTGTAGTAGACGGCCAGGTGAAGAACGATGACAGCGACGATCGCCAGGCCCCGCCGCATGTAGACGGCGGCAGTCGGGCGCTCTGAGTTGATCTGGTTGACTGGATTCAATGGGTCTCCTGTTCCGCCGTGCGGCGGCGTGTGCGCAAGAAGTCGCCGTATTCCATGGGTTCCTCGAGTCGGCACGACCAAACCAGTCGGTCGTGCCACACCGTCTGGTCGGGGCACGAATCACACATGTCCTGCCGGCCGTCCGGAAGGACATCCACCGGCTGGATCATCATGATCGACTGAAGGTGAGCCCTGCCGAGAGCCGTGCGCGGCTGCGTGAGCAAAGTCTGCAGCCACGATCCCGCCGCTCCTCTGACACCGCGGTCCAGCGGAGACAAGAGCATCATGGAACGCCCGCGTCTCAGGGCGCGCGGATTCGCGTACGCCGGATATTTGCCGTGCCGGAAGTGGTGGGTCGTCTGGGCCAGTTCCATGAACTTCGGGCCCACGTAGCCGAAGATCCGATCCCGGGTTCCGATCCTGGCGGACAGCAGCCACTTGAACGAGTCCGGCCTCTCCGTGCCGTTCAGGTAGGCGCAGGGCTTGAAGTCCGGGAATCGCTCCTGCACGGCTCCCAACACGTCGGTGGACTGGATGTCGTATCTGCCCAGCTCGTTCGTGGCGTACACCGTGTCGAGCTCCACCGTCTCGCCTCCGGCATAGTACTCGAAGTCCCCGCCGACCATGCCGACCCGGAACGTGATGAAGACCATCACGTTGACGATGTCGATGTGCTTCTGCGCCCACGCCACGAGGTCCGGTACTTCCGGGAGCGTGTCCTCGTATACCGTAGAGTTGAACGAGCAGGACAGCCCACCGACTTCCGCGATCATCTCGGCGTACTCGAGCCGAAGATCGCAGTGCTCGACCTCCGACTTGTTCTTCCACTTCGGGCGGTTCTGCTTGCTGTCGATGTGAAGCGTCAGCCCCCACAACCCAGCCCTCTTCAATTCCCGGAGCAGGTCAGGGGTGAGGGCCAGGCCGTTCGTGTTCAAGATCGGCTTGATACCGCGAGACTCGATGTTGGCGATGATGTCGGCGATCTCCGGGTGGCACAGCGGGTCGCCCCCAGCGATCGATATTCCATCCGCGGTACGCAGGCGAGTGAACACATCCAGTTCGTAGTCGATCTGCTCGAGCGACTTGTGGCTCCTGGGCTCGTTGTCCCGGTAGCAGCCGAAGCAGGCGAGGTTGCACGCCGCGGTCGGCTCGAGCCAGGAAATAGAGTTGTCGGGGAGGCTCCACGGGAGCCGGTAGAGCTGGCGATGGTCGAGTTGGGCTCGCATACGTCCCCCGTGGGCGTGGGCCGGCATGCTTCCGGAGCGAATCCCGGGACGGGACTCCAGTTCTCTAGACGTTCTCAATCGGGTCGCCGGACGCGGGGGGAGCGCCCACAACCAATCGATCGGCGCGCAATATAGTCTGCGGCGGGTGGGGCGCCAGATGCCCGAGTGTGTTATGATCGGCCGTTCAAGAAGGTCACCCGTCTGCTGTCCAAACCACAGTCACCACGAGGCATACGATGAAGCGAATCGCACTCCTGGCCCTGCTGCTCAGCGGCTGCGCGGGCAATGGCGACACGACCGCACAGACCGACGCCGCGGCGGACGTGACACGGTCCCCGTCAGCGACGACCCCTCAATCCGATGGCTACGCTCCAACGGACGTGACGTACGCGCCGGCCCTGGGAGTGGACCTCGAGGCCATGAGCCTCCAGGAGAGCGGCCTCTACATCCAGGTCCTCCGCGAGGGCGAGGGCCCGCGGGCGGTGCCGGGAGACCGGATGGGCGTCCACTACACGGTCTCGTTCGCCGATGGAACGAAGCTGGATTCGAGCTTCGATCACTCCCCTCCCGCACCTTACGACCTGGTCCTTGGACAGACCCCTCTGATCGACGGGTGGAACGAGGGCGTGACCGGAATGCAGTTGGGTGAGAAGCGCCTGCTGGTGGTTCCGTACCAGCTCGGATACGGCGCGGGGGGCAGACCGGGGGTCCCGGGCTACAGCACCCTCGTGTTCGAGGTGGAACTGGCCGCGCATACGCCGGCTAACTGAACTTGACCAGGGTTCGCCTTCTGGCCCTCGCGGCGCTGCTCGGCTGCGCGGGGGTGGAGTCCGAGTCCGTACCACCGCCCGCCGAGGGGCAATTCCGAGTAGCGACGTGGAACATCCGGTTCTTTCCGGAGCCTTCCACGGATGTGCAGCGCACCGGCGAGGTCCTGGCCGAGCTGGACGCGGACCTGGTCGCCGTCCAGGAGATCGCGGATTCAAGCGCGCTGGCCTCCCTTCTCGGCGAGGTGAACGCCCGGCTCGCTCGGCAGGCCCGCGAATCGGACGGGCCTCCCCCCCGGCACTACCGCTACGTACTGGCGGAAAGCGGGGGCCACGGAGGACAGTTCGTAGGCTACGTCTACGATGACAACGCGGTTCGCCTCGCGGACGTCGAGACCCTCACCTCCCTCCAGATGACCGCCGACCTCAGGCCGGGCCTGTTCGCGCGCGTGACGAGCAAGCGAGGCGGACTGGACTTCCAGGTCATCGTGATGCACACGGACTCGGGTACCCGCGATCGTGACTACCGGAATCGCTTGCGGTTTCTCGACTCCCTGGGCGTGGAACTGGACGGGCGGAGAGCTTCCGACGCCGACGTCATCGTGCTCGGTGACCTGAACACGATGGGGCGCCTGGCCGG
>JAMJQV010000029.1 GCA_023554435.1 Gemmatimonadota bacterium
TGGACGGCCAGGATCCGGTCCGCCGGAACCTCCGGACTTTCTTCTGCCCAGGCGGTGAGTACCTCCATGGCCGTGAAAGCCAGGTCGTCCGTCGTGTCCTTCTTCTTGTGAACCCCCAGCAGGCGATCGTACGGGAACAGCACTTCCTCGAGCAGCACCGCCCGCGCCATCTGGGCGACTGCTTCGCCCTCGCTGGTCGCACTGCCGAACGGCATGTCCTCACCGGACAGCGCGATGGAGAACGCCCGCGCGACCTCTGCGTGATAGGCCTGAAGCTCCGCCGCCGCGGTGTGCGAACCGCCGAACAGGGGATCGGAGGACGCGAGGCGGGCCTGCAGACCCTGGATGTCCTCGGTGAATGAGG
The DNA here is from genome assembly GCA_023554435.1 of Gemmatimonadota bacterium. Taxonomy (GTDB): domain Bacteria; phylum Gemmatimonadota; class Gemmatimonadetes; order Palauibacterales; family Palauibacteraceae; genus Benthicola. The sequence continues at coordinate 365 of JAMJQV010000029.1, forward strand.
CCACCGCCTGGTCGCGCCTCCGCCCGGTCTGATCGAAGTACGGCACCGTCAGCCGGTTCACCCAGTAGGACGTCTCGCGCACGTTCGCGAGGGCCGGCTCGAGCGCCGGCTGCGCGTACTCGACGGCCCTCAGTGTCGGACGGTCTGGCGACACCGGGAACTTCATGGGTCCGGGGCGCGTTTTGCCGGCCCATCTGGAGCCGATTGGGAAGTTGAAACCGACGTTGAACGAACTGCGCGCCGGAAGCCAGTCCACCGTCATCTGACCGCCCCGGGTTATAATTCCGCCGCGCCGGAACGGGATCGCCAGGCGCATCAGGAACGGAATGCTCCCATCCTTGAAGCTCCAATCTGCACCGAATCCGAGGCGGATGAAGGGGATGGAGAACAGGGCTCGCAGTCCCCCGTCCGCTTCGCCGCCGCGCACGCCGCCGTACCCTTCGAGTTGGATCGCCGCCACGGCCATGACCGGGCTCAGCAGGTCCTTGCGGATTCCCGCGCTCAGATACGCGGTGAAGTCCGAGGCCTGGTTCTCGTAGTAACCACCGCCCGAAATCCCGCCGTATGGATTGGTCCACGACGGCTGGCCGAGCGACGTGATCATGCCGCCCTCATCAGGACTCCCGTTGTCTTGCGCTCCCAGCGGCGCCGCGGTCAGCAGGAGGACCGCGACCACCTTGCCCAGGCTTCTTCGCATCGCGTTCATGTTTCAGCTCCCTGGCCCCGGCCCGCTGCGGCGCCGGGTCCCGTATGGTCAGTTCACGCCGAGCTCGAAGCCGAACAGGACGCGGAATCGGCTGTAGACGTATTTCGCCTCGAGGCCCTCCTCGTTGCCCTCCAAAACGTCCGTGATCTCGGGTGCGGGCGCGCTGCCCCACCCGTAGCCGGCTCCCAGCGTCAGGCGGGCGCTCTTGACCATGAAGTCGGCGCCCAGAAAGGCGGAGTAGAGGTCGACCCTCCCGATCGAAAGGTCCGCACGCTCGATCTCATCGGTGATCCCGGTGAGGTCGGTGGCGAAGGACGCATACCCGACCACCGACTCCTTGAACGCGTATTCCAGTCCGACGCCCCAGTTGAGCACCTCGTCCATCGACTGTACCACGTCGAACACCTGCGTCTGCGCGGGCTCCTGCTGCTCGAACTCCTCGCCCTGCATCACCACGTACGGATCGATCTTGTCGAACCACTCACCGCTCGCGTTGAGGCGCGCCTTGCCGATCTGCCAGCCGAAGCCGAGGCCGACCGACAGGGGCGACTTGTACTTGGCGGACAGATCGGTCTGGACCGTGGCCAGCAGGACGGTGGTGTCCGACAAGAATCGGGCCTCGTTGATCCCGAACTCGCCCGAGCCCGCAATGTGCAGGCTGGGCGTGGTGAACGTGAGGCCGGCGCTCACCGGGCCGCTGCTGAAGTAGCCGCCGATCTTGGCCAGCGTCCGGAGAGCGGAGTAGTTGCCGCCACTCATGTCGATGTCCACGAATGGCTGCCCACCCGTGTCGATCGCCTCCGTGACTCCTTCTCGCCGGCGGCGTTGCGTCCGATGAGCGAGGTATCCGGTGAGCCCGAGCCCGAAGTGATTGCCGACCCTGTGCGAATAGCTGAGTCCGGCCCAGAAGTCGCTGAACTCGCCGTCGATGCGGGCCACGCCAACCACGTCCTGGAGGTCCAGCTCCGGCGGGACCTCAGCGCCCGATGCGATGATCTGGGCGTTCACGTCGGAGGCGGCCCGCATCCGAGTCAGGGCCGAGTAGGCCAGCACGCCGCCACCGAGGTTGCTCGTGATCGTGCCCGCGAGGAGCGACGGACGGACGCCGGAGCGCGTCGTTCCAAGGTCCACGCCCCGACCCGCTCCATCCTCGAGACGGATGTTCTCGTACTCGTAGACGTCCGTGCTGAGAGCGAACGGAAGGCTCTCCGCCAGTCCGAGCGATCCCGGGTTGTAGAACGTACCGCTGATGTCGGCTACGCTCCCGATCACGGCGCCGCTGAGCAGCGACGCACGCGGACCGTATTGCTGCGTCCAGTAGTGCGAGTCCTGCGCGCTCGACTCAGCGGGAGCGAGTGCGACGAAGAGGGTCGCCAGGGCCGCCGGATAGAGCTTCACCGAAAGGCCTCGGGGGGCCCGCCAACGATTCCGTGTTCTCACCGGAACTCTCCTTTCTTGACCAGAAGCCGGACTAGACAGGGTCTGACGGACCCCCCAGGTACGTCGCGGTAGCCAGGAAGCCAGCGTGTATTAGGGCCTACTGAGTCATTCTGCGGGTATTCGCGAGAAGTCGAATCACCTGTTTTGGGGGACGGCTGGAGCCCCCCGCTCCGGGTGATCCCTTGGCCGGGTGGGATTACAGAGTCTGACTGGAGGTGGAAAACGAAGTAGAGAGTGGCGCGACGCAGGGGCGGGACGCCATGGCCCCGCCCCATGCGGTCAACTCGCGTGCATCATTCCACGAGCTCGATCTCGCCCGGCTGCCAGGTCTGGTTCAGCCAGGCCTCGAGAGGCCCGTAGATCCGCAGGATGATGAACCAGCTCTTTCCTGGAATCGTCTGCAGCCAGTTGCTCTCCCGGCCCTCCGGCGCCTCGGGAGCGAAGTAGACGTCGTACGACCCGTCCGCGTTCGCCTTGAACCCGTCGCTCTGGCTGCCCACCGTCGGAAACTGCTGATCGGTCTGGAGCATCGACCGCGTCTGGGTGTCGTAGAGCGTCACGGCCCAGAAGTCCTTGGCCGGAACGTCGGGTGGGAGGTGCAGCCTGTAGGTCCGGGACCCATCCAGCGCCTGCTCCTTGGAATCGCGATATGCGATCCCGTAGTCGGAACCAATGCCCAGGCGAGGCTTGGCCATCGCCGGGGTGACGGCGGTGTAGGCGTAGTAGAACATCGGAATCGCTTCGAGGTTGCGGGCGCCGTTCACTTCGAAGAACACGTCGCGGCCCACAAACCCCAGATTCCAGGAGGTGCCGGGATACAACTTCGCGCCCGCCTGCCTCGGGCTCCAGACGATCGCCCGGGCGGTGGCGTTTCCGATCGCGACCGCGTCGGTGAGGATCTGCTTCATCCGGTCGTCTGGAGCGAACGGCTTGCCCTTGACGATGCCGATCGAGGCCAGCAGACCCAGGGTCTCGGGATCGCTCGCGGCGGCCGGTTCCTCCTGGATCACTTCGTTCAGGTCCTCGTAGAATCCGAAGTCGTTGGGCGAAATCGTGTTGTAGTTCACCCCCGACACATCGAGATACTCTGTTTCCGGCGGATTGTCCGCTTTGGCGAGCGGGTAGATCTTGAAGTTCGACTTCACGTTGGTGACCGCTGCCTCGAGGCCATCCTTTGTGTTGACGCGCAGGAATGCCCAGTTCCGGTAGGTCCGAGGCCGCAGCACGAAGTAGCCGTCCGGTATGTCGCCGTCGTAGCTCGGAGGCAACACGAGGTACTTCCCGCCCTGGCCTTTGTCCTGCCCGAAAGGCCCGAAATCGCCGACGTACCGGAACCACGCGTCGTTGAGCGCACCCAGGACGCCTGCCGGCACCTCGATGACCGTCGGGCCATCGGATTTCAGGTCGAGGAACGGAAACGCATACATCGTGGACGTGTTCGCCGTGAGATAGAAGGACTTCGAGTCCATCAGCCCTTCGAAGATGGCGATCTTGTTCGGCCGATCTGCGCCCGCGTCCTCGTTGCCCTTGCGGAGGCGATACATCGAGGCGGCCGGCAGGCCACGGAGGAAGACATCGACACCTCGCATCAGATCGAGATGGTCATACACGGTCTTCACCGTGGCGTCGGTGGGCACGCCATCGAAGAACTCCAGCGTGCCGATGGAAGTCTCCACTTCATCCGGGGTCGTGATTGGGGCCGGGATGTCGGTGGTCATTTTCATCTGGCGCAACTGGGGGCGATCCCCCTGCGACGTCGCGGCCTGATCACCCGCCGACGCGGTGGTTCCGTCGCTGCACCCCGCGGTCGTCGCTACCAGCAACGCCACCGCGAACAGCAGGGTCTCGAATCGACTCATGGATCTCCTCCGATCGATTTACTGGTTGGAATCGCCTCGTGTCGTGTCCTTCGAATCGGACGAAGCGTCGGCGGTCACGTATCTCTCCGGCAGCGCCGACACGGGTGCTTCTCGAACGGCCCGCACGGAGGGCGTCATGATCTCGACACCGGCCTCGTTGAACACATCCTGGATGTTCTGCCTCAATTCGGAGAGCGTCTCCGGCGTCCGAGAGGGATCATCTGCGGTGGCGACAAGGGTGTACGTGACCGCGAAGTCGCCGAGACTCGAATGCAGCACCCGGGGTGCGGGATCGGCCGCGACGTTATCCGTCGCCCGGGCTGCCTCCGTGAGCAGCCGGTGCACGTCGCGCCACTCCGTATCGTATCCGATCCCGGCGGTCACCCGCAGCTTCAAGCCGCCCATGGTCTGTGCCGCCGTATAGTTGACGATCTGCCCCTTGACCACCTCGCTGTTGGCGATCGTCACCTTCTCGTTGTCCAGCGTCCGCAGACGTGTGGCGACCATCCCGAGCTCGAGAACGGTTCCTACGCGATCGCCGATCCTGACCCAATCCCCCTCCTGGTATGCGCCCGTGTAGGTGAGGATCAGGCCGTTGAAAACGTTGTTGGTGGTAGGACTGGCCCCGAAGGTGACCAGGGCGCCCACGAACACCGAAAAGCCCTTGAAGATGTTGCTGCTCGCGCCGGGAAGGTACGGATACATGACCAGGATCGTGGCCAGGATCATGAGGGCGCGAACGAGACCGTACGTCTGCTCGGCCCAGGCGGGATCGAACCGGCCAAGGGTAATCTCCCCATCCCCCACGGCCCGCATGAATACGCGGAACGCCCGGATCGTCCAACGCGCGATGATGAAGATCAGGACCAGTGTGACGAAGCTCGGAATATAGCCGACGATGGCTGACGCGAGGCTCTTCAAGGGCTCGAACACCAGGGGCATGACCTGGTGCGCTACGGACCGTGTAGCCGGAACGCTCTCCAGCACGAGGGGCAGGAAGAGGTAGAGAATGAACAGCACGACGACGACCCGCAGGATGCGGAGGGCCAGCTCGGCCCCGTGCTGCAGAGCTTCGCTGGACAGGAAGACCGTGTCCTGGACTCGGATTCCAGCCCGCGTCTCACCCCATTCTTCGACTCTGTCCGACAGGGCACCGTAGGCGCGCTGCACGCCGTACAGGACCACTGCGAGGATGGCCGCATTCACACCCACGGCGAGGATGGCGCCCAGGATCTCGTCGGATTGCGGTCCCAGCGATGAGAGTCCGTCAACGATGTCGGGCAGGTATAGTTGCCACGTCCCGCCTACGACAACGAGGCCCGACAGGATCGCGACGTAGAGCGAAACCTGCCGCCACAGTCTTCTGGTCTTCGTAGCGTGCCCCACGCGAAAGGCGACCGCGAGGACGACCTCCCGCAGGGAGAAGATCAGCAACAGCCCGAGCGCGGGCAGTACGACGAGGCCGACGAGGGACGGGCTGAGACCCAATCTGGTCGCGAGCCATTGTCCAAGCGTGTGCATGAAACCTCCCGTGTGCGCCCGTCGCCCCTCTGACCGCGCAATGCGGCAATCCGACCTAGAATCTCAGGCCGAAGCTCAGGCCGTACACCCATGTGACATCGCCGCCTATGAGGTCGAGGTTGACCTCCGGCGTTACGGTGAAGCGGTCGCCCAGCTCCAATTCCCAGCCCGCCCCGAAGCGCATGGCGAACTCGGTCTTCGTCTCGCTCTCGCCTCCCTCCTCGGACCTCTCCTTCGACCCCTCGATGCCGGGACCTGCCTTCAGGCCCAGACCTCCCACCGGATTGAAGTAGGCTGGAACGACCACGAGCCATCCGCGGCTCACGTCGGTCGTCGAGATCTCGATCAGCTCGACCCCGAGCCTCCAGGTCGAAGAGAGCCGCCGATTGTACTCGAGCCCGATACCGAAGCCGGTTGTCTCCTCCTCGGTCTCGGTCACCGCGCCGACGAACACCTCCACTGCGTTGCGAGGCTCCTCGTCTTCCTCACCGGATTCCTGAGCCGCGAGAGGGGCAGGGATCCCAATGGCCAGGACACAGCTCACCAGCACGACAGTCCAGCTCTGCGGTCGCGAGCGCCCCACGACGTCAGCGCATCTCATGTCTTGTCCCTCCTCGTGTCGTTGCCGCACCTTGGCCACGGCCGTTCACACCCCTCCCCACCGGTATTGGAGGGCGATCGCCAGCGTGTCGAAGTCACCGCCAAAGCGGGTCGACAGTCCGGCCGCGTAGGCCGCTTTCAGCGACCATGTCCTCTGGATCGGAACCGCCAGAGTGACGCCGAAACGGTTGTTGGCCTGCGCGTTGTCGCCGTGGACGCCGTTGACTGTTGTCGCCCCGCCGTAGTTCTGACCGAAGGACGCCGCCGCCCACAGGCCTCGCGTGAACGTGTACTCGGCATGCAGCTGGAAGCCGAAGAGCGGCTCCTGCGCCACGGTGTTTCCGCCAAAGAAGTCGTCGTTGGTAGTGCTGAACCATGCGCGCAGGTGAGCCTCAAACACCCACGGTCCCACGTATTGGGCCACGCCGACCGCCGGCACGAACCTCCAGCGGTTGGTGCCGAGGTTGAAGAATTTGGCACTGTCGTACTGGCCGATCGGGACCCGGATTCTGACGCTGGCTCCGACCAGGGTGCGCGGCCGGTACGTGGCCATGTCCTTCGCGCGCAGCGCCGGGGCACCCAGCAGACCCACGCCGAGCGCGACGAACGGATCGCCAAGTCCGGTGCGCACGGTGCTCGAATCGCGGCCGTCGATGACGGCACTCCATTTCCCGTCGGCGAAAGGCACCGCCGCGGTGAGCCGCCCCGACAGACCGAAGAAGTCGATGGACCGGACGTACGCCGTGCTGATCGAATGCAGTCGCGCTTCCGTGTCCTCGAGTGGAAGGGTCTCGTCCAGCAGCACGTCTCCGCTCGAGTAGACGTAGCCCACGATGCCGAAGTTCATGCCGACCGGTGCCGGAGAGAGGAGACGGGGTTCCAGCGCCTGCGCTGTCAGCTCGCCAGACGAAACGAGCAGAATGAGCAGCAAAGGCAAACCCGGGCACAGGATCCGGTACGCTCGTCCAGCCTTCGCGCGACCTCGCCTCAATGTCAGCTCTCCTCCACGGGTAGCGCTTCCACGGCCAACACCGGGAAGTGCATCTCGTAGAGAGCGTTCACCACGCCGTTCAGCTGGGACTGGTCGACGATTCGGCCGGTCAGTGTGGTGATCGCCGATCCGTCGTCGCGCAAGCTGGTTTCCATCTTCATGCCGGCGAGATAGTCCGAGAGATCGTCATCCACATGGCCGTCGATGATGATTCGGTACCGGACCGGACCGGTGTACGTCACCTTTTCTCCACGGAATCTGTCTGGCATTCCAGGATCCTCCGAAGCGTGGACGAGCGATGTATGTGCCTCAGAATGTGAACTGACTGCTGAGCTGAATCCGGTTATCCGTGCCTGTCGCCCCGTCGTTGTCCTGCCTTTCACCACGGAGGAACTCGATACCGAACATGATCTGGGGATCGGGGCGCCAGATCAGGTTGAGGCTTCCATATCGGCTCCTTCGACCTGCGTCACGCGGTTGTGCGTCCGGGTAGTCGGCCTCGAGAGATGAGAAGAGCAGGCTCGAGCTCAACGCCTGGCTCCACTCGTGCTCGAAGGCGACGTAGTAGGCGAACAGGGGCAGGAGCTCGAGGCTCGAGTTGGTCGGGTCTAATACGGCGTTGGGGGCGCCATCGTCGTAGTAGCCGCCGGTGCCTTCTCCGTAGCTGGCCTCGAAGACCAGATTGTTCGTCGCGCCGAGCAGCGCCTTACCGGACCCGGCGATGCCCCAACCCAGAGCACTCTCCGCCGGGCCGTCGCCCACACTGGCGCGTACGTCCCGCAAGATCCCGGAAACCCTGAGATGGCTGCCGCTTCCGTAGATCCACTTCAGCACCCCCACCACATCCGGCCAGCGCGACGGGACAGCGGTCCCTGCTGTGCTCCCTCCGCCGGGCTGCTCCAGGGCCAGGCGGATCTCGACGTCGCCCGAGACTCCCTTGGTCCAGCGCACCATCGGCTGGCGCACCGCGATGGCGCTGCCGGGACCCTCGAAGTCGAGGATGTCCGGCCAGGCCTCGAGGTCGACGAACGTTCCCCACGCCTGACCCAGCAGCAGGTCGCCCCCCGCGAGCACGCCGGACAGCTCACCGTAGGCCTGCCGCATTCGCAGACTCGGTGTGTTGGGATCGTCGAAGAGATCCAAAGAGATGAAGGTCTTCAGCCGGCCGAGCCGGGTCGGCGTCCGCGTCTCGAGGGTCAGCCGCGTGGCGTTGACGCAGAAGGTCGTCTGGCCGTCGGCCCCTCCCGCCAAAGTGCCGCCATCCGTGGCGATGGCCGCCGTCACAAATTCGCAGCGAGTCGCGATCGCGTCGGTGTCGTGAATCAAATCAAGCTGCACGAAGCCGCCGACGGCGACCCTGGTTTCGGAATCGAACAGGCTGAAGGACCCGGGCCAGTCGGGCTCAGTGTCCGGAGCTGGTTCCTGTGCAAGGCCAGCGGCGGCGCTGCCCAGGAGCAGGCCCAGCGCAACGGCCACTCGAAAAGAGGCCGTTGCGCGACGGGCGATTACACCACGCGGCTCCACTTCACGACCCTCAGTTCCCGCTCTTCACGGGGTTGCGGACCGCCTGACCCGGAAACACGTCATCGACGACCTTCGAGTCCGCGACCACGATGGTCCCGTTGACCACGACGTAGGGGATTCCGGTCGACGGCAACCCGCCATCCTTCTGCGTGGAGTTGTCCACCACGGTCTCGGGATCGAAAACAGTCAGATCCGCATCGGCCCCGACCTGCACCCGGCCCTTCTTGGCCATCTGCTCGACGCCGTTGTCCTGAAGGAATCGGGCGATCATGTAGCTCATCTTGCTGATCGCCAGGTCCAGGGGGATGTCTACCTTCTTCTCCCTGACCAGCCGGAGCAGGCGGGCGTGGCTGCCTGCACCGCGCGGATGGCCGTTGACCCCGTCGTACGGCGTATCCCAGGCGATCGCCGGACCGCCCCCTTCGCGCAGCGTGTAGGGATACGAATCACTGCCCAGGACCGTGGTCGAGTGGGCGAGGGCCGCGTTGACGGTGGAATCGGTGGCGTTGTAGAACAGCACCGAAGTGCCGGGTGCCGTCTTGATCAGTTCGTCGTACCGGTCCTTGGTGAGCGGCGTCATGTTGGACACCTCTATGATGTCCTTGTAGTCGCGGCCCATGGCCTTTTGATAGTTGTCGGGGTGCAGGTAGTCGGCGCCTACGATCGTCGACCCGTAGTTGTACGGATAGATCTCGGCCAATACCTGAGTGCCCTTGTCGCGCGCGTCGTCGATCATCTTCAGCGCCGCGGGAGTCACCGCGAGGGTCTGGGCCGTCATGTGCTGCACGACCAGGCCGCCACCGTACACGGCCTGAGGCGCCATCATCTCCGAGATGCCCAGCAGGCCGCTTGCCGGGGGTTGCTGGCTCGAATAGCGCCCGTGGACGGCGACGAAAGTCCCGTGCTCGCCCGCCAGCTGCTGCACGAGGTTCGATTCCCTCTGAGTCAAGCCGAACTCCGCGTAGCCCGGCAGATGGCCGATGCCGACCGCGCCCTGGCCCAGTCCTTCCTCCAGTCTCTGGCGGATGGTTTCGATCTGATCGTCGGTGGCGATCTGGGTGGACCACTTCATGGACGTGTGGGTGTCGTCCGGCGTCTGCATGTCGAACAGAAAGTCGCCGGCGAACTTCGACACGTAGCCTTCGTTGAACAGGTGCTCGCGGATCGGGACGATACCGACCGAGGCCCCGTAGTTGGATCGGGACTTGCCTTCCAGTGCGGCATACCATTGGTCGACAGGGTAGACTCCTGCCTCGAGCTCCATGGGCGTGGTCACGCCATCTCGCAGGGCCAGCCTCTGTCCGAACGGTGCGGCAGTGTTGTGGTTGTGCATGTCGATGAACCCCGGAGCCACCACGTGCCCCGTCGCATCGATCGTGTCCCCTCCGGCAATCGCATCCGCCGTGACGATGGCGATCGTGCCGCCATCGATCCCGACGTTGCGTACGGCGTCGAGGCCGCTTTCCGGATCGATGACGCGTCCGTTCAGGATGACGAGATCGTAGTCCTGTGCCTCCGCCGGCGAACACGAAGCGAGAATCCCGAGGCCGATTGCTGCGATCAGGCCACGCGCCAAGTGAAATCGGGAGTGCATCATGAGGTCCTTTCATCGGTGGTCCACACATCGTGCGGCCCCATCGCCACTCGGCGAGCGTCGGCGGTGACGGCCACACACGCATCGAGGGTACGGGCCAATCGGTAGGGACGAATCCCACGAATTGGGGGAAGAGCGGGAGTCCCCCACCGTGGGGGATACGGCCGTGGGGAATCAGAAGAGCGGTCTTACGGCAGAGCGGCCTGTGCCGCCTACGGGCGGGTGATCAGTCCCCTGGTGCGGGCCTCGTCGATCGCGTGCCGGCGGTTGCTGACCCCGAGCTTGCGGTAGATCAGCGCCAGATGAGTCTTCACGGTCTCCGGCGAGATGAACAGCCGCGCCGCGATCTCCTTCTGGTACAGACCCTGCTCGAGCAGCTCCAACACTTCGAGCTGGCGCGCGGTAAGCAGTGCTGTTTCAGGGGCGGACACGCCAGGCGCACTCGGGCGGAGTTCACCCGCGCTCGCGCCCATCTCTCTCTCATAGAAGGCGGTTAGAATCCGCTTGACGAAGTCCTTGTGCCGGCGCGACTCCAGCGACTCCCGGAGAAGGTCGGCCATCGGCGCGCCGGGCTCGAGAAACGGGAAGATGAACCCGCCGGGCTCGGCCAGATCCAGTGCCCGGTCCAGCGCGTCAAGAGCCTCCGTCTGCTGCCCTTGTCTCGAATAAGCCAGTGCATGAAGAGCCAGTATCGGAATGAGCTGACAGGTGTTGTGGTGCGCATCGTTCAGCTCGGCGTACTCCCGGAGCTGAGCCTGCGCCTCCACCAGGCTCACGGCCGAGCCGTCGGCGATCAGGGCCCGGCAGCGAGTCACGCTCGGAATATCAAACCACCAGAGCATTACTTCGGAGGGCACAGACGGATTCGCACGCATCCAGCGAACGGCAGCCTCCGGTCGCCCCTGCATGAGGGAAAGCCTCGCCTCTGCGGACTCGACCAGGGGTGCGAACGCGGGACCGAGGTAGGCACAGAACTCGCGGAGGTCCTCGAGCGAGGCGGCGGCCGGTTCCGACTGCCCGCGCGCCTGGTACCCGAGCGCCAGGGCGGCCAACACGTCCGTGGCCGCACGAGTATAGTGCCTGTACTTCCGCGCCTTCGCAGCCTCCAGGAGCTGGATCGCACCAGCGAAATCGCCTCTCTGAAGGTGAAAGAGGCCGTCGAGATAGTCGCACCAGGCCAACGAGTTGCTAAGAGAACCTGCCGCGGCCACCGTCCGGCCCCGGTCGTTGTACGCTGTGGCCCCGTCTAGATCTCCCCCCATGTAAGAGACGAACGTCGGGGCAAGCAGCAGTCTGCTCTCTCGCAGCGGGGCCAACGGCGCCGGACCAGCGAGCCAACCCTGCACGCTACGAAGCACCTCTTCGGAGCGGCCCTCCATGTGCCCGGTCAGCCCATACAGGAGCTCCGTCTCCGCTCGAAACTCGACGTCCTCCATCGGAATCCTCGCCAGCGCATGCTCCGCGTACTCCAGGCCGGCCGCCTGCATGTTCGTCAGCATCGCGCAGAAGGCCCGAAACGTGGATACTTCGCCGGAGAAGTCGTGGTCTTCGGCCTTGCCACCCATGAGGGCGTCGACCTTATCGAGAACGGGGGGAATCGCTTCGATTTCCAGCCGGTAGTAATGCGTCCAGGCCCGGGCGAGCAACAGCTCGGGCTGATGCTGCACCACTGAGTCCGGGAGCCGCGACAACCACCCATCCACCACATACCACCGGTCGTCGTTCATCACGGATCGGGCGTTTCGCTCGACGAGGTGGGTAGCCCGCTCGAAATCCTCGGCCGCGAGGGCGTGCTGGAGCGCTTCGTCGATCAAGCCCTGGCTCTCGAACCACTCGCTGGCTCTTTCGTGCACCCCGGCAAGTTCCCCCGCGCTCAGCTGCCGCTCGGCCTCCTCACGCAACCCGTCCTGGAAGAGATGGTGGTACCGGAACCAACTCTCGTCGGGATCCAGCGGAATCACGAACAGCCCCGTGTCCTCCAGCCAGTCCACGAAGACCCGACCGTCCATGACCCCGGCGGCTGGACACTCCTCGTCCGCGTGCAGTACCTCGCACAGCGGGGGGCAGAACCGGTTCACAACCGAGCTGTACAACAGGTGGTGGCGAATCTCCGGTAACTGCTGCGCGAGCACCTCTTGCAGCAGGTACTGCATGGTGTGGCGCGTGGGCCCCCGTTCCTTGAACGGCTCGCGTGGCAACTGGTCACGGGTCGCCAGCGCGAGTGCCGCCAGCCGCAGGCCCGTCACCCAGCCCTCGGTGTCCTTCGTCCACGCACCGGCCAGATCGTCGCTCACATCCTCTGCCAACACCTTTGCCAGAAAGACCTTCGTCTCGGCGGGCGTGAATTCCAGGTCCGCGGCCCGGATCTCGTTCAGCTGGCCGAGGGCCCTCAGTTTCGCGATCGGGAGGAACGGGTCTCGCCGGCCCACCAGCACCAGGTGCACCTCCCGCGGCGGGTGGGTCAGGATTTCGGCCATCACCTGGAGGACCTGTCGGTCCTCTATGCGATGCACGTCATCAAGCACCAGGATCAACGGCTCCTCGAGCTCGTCCAGCTCGTTGATCAGCGTACCGGCCAGCAAGGAGGCGGGCGGCAGGTTCGCAGCCCCCAGAAGCTCGGCGGTCTCTGACATCGAGGAGGGAAAGACCGTCTGCACGGCGGCGACTATGTAACTCAGGCACTGCCGTAAATCGTTGTCGCTCTCGTCCAGCGACAACCACGCACTGGCGCCGTCCCACGTATCCAGCCAGCCGCTCACCAGGACGCTCTTGCCGTACCCCGCCGCAGCCGAGACCAGTGTGAGCGGAACTGCCGTCAGCTGCGCCGTGTCCAATCGATGGCGCGCCACATGGTCCCGCGGCACAGGCGGACGGTGAAGCTTGGTTCGGATCAAGGTGGGCGAGGCGGCCAACGACATCGACTGGCTCCCGGATTGACTCAGCGAGGCAAGGGGATTCCCATCTATTCGCTAAGCGCCAACTTAGTCAGACACTTCCAGAGTGACCAGAGCGGGCTCTGTGCAATGGCGGCAGGTGCCGGTCACTTTCCGACAATGGGCCCGGGTGGATTTGAACCACCGACCTCACGCTTATCAGGCGTGCGCTCTAACCAAGCTGAGCTACGAGCCCGCACCGGCCGGCGCGCTCTGACAGTCCGCGCAGCGGCTTCCCCGAAAAAGAATGCGAGTCGCGGAGGGGCGACTCGCAGCGGGGTGCAAAAGTAGCGATTCGAGCGCGGGAGTCAACCTCACCCGGTGGGGTCGGCGGTCGGTTCCATGACTGTCAATCGGCCCCTGGACCGCCCCGGTCGGCGACGCTCGAGGGGACCCCTACCAGCCCGTACCCTCGTCGGCGTCGTCGTCCCCCCAGCCACCCAACTTCTCCTCTCCGAACTCCAGCTCGTCGGGCCCCTCGTCGTCATCCCAGCCGTCGTCCTCGTCGTCCCAGTCGTCGAGCGACGGGTCGTCCGTATCCAAATCAGACTCTATCCAGGCATCCATGCGATCAGATCCAGTCATCGTCGGAGGGTCGCCGGAGATGGCGGTCTTCCTCTTCGTCGTCGTCCCACTCGTCGTCCTCGTCGTCCCAGTCCTCGTCCTCGTCGTCCCACTCGTCTTCTTCGTCGTCCCAGAGGTCGTCTTCGTCTTCATCCTGCTGCAGGATCCAGAGGTGCTCGGCATCATGGTCATCACCGTTGAGCGACCTTTCGGCCCACCCACCACCGGTCATCGTACGTTCTCCTGAAACGGGGAATGCTGCCGATTTCGCCGCTTATTAAAAAGGCGCCGGCTCCGTGTCAAGAGCCGGCGCAAACGGCACGTCCGGTGGGGCTTACGAAGGGCGAGATTGCCGACCGGTCGACGGGTCGTCAGCCCGCCGTCACCTCCCGTCGATCGCGCTTCCGCTCGTGGCTGGTGAGCATGCGTTTTCGAAGCCGGATCGCGTCGGGGGTAACCTCCACCAGCTCGTCGTCGCGTATGAATTCGAGCGCGTGTTCGAGCGTGATCTCGCGGGGGGGCTCCAGGGTGATGGCTTCGTCCGCCCCTGAAGACCGTACGTTGGAGAGCTTCTTACCCTTGATGACGTTGACCTCGAGATCGTTTTCCCTAGAGTGCTCGCCCACGATCATGCCGTTGTAGACAGCTTCCGTCGGCCGCACGAACATCGTGCCCCGCTCCTGCAGATTGAACAGCGAATAGGCCGTCGCCACCCCCTCCATCATGGACACCAGGGCGCCTGTCTTCCTGACTTCCACCTCGCCGGCCCAGGGACCGTATCGCTGGAACTGGCGGTGCAGTGTGCCCTCGCCGCGGGTCTCCGTGAGAAACTCGGACCGGTAGCCGGTTAGGGCTCTCGATGGGACGGAGAACCGGAGTCGGACCAGCCCCCCGTCGCCCTTCTCCATGTCCACCATGTCGCCCTTCCGCTCTCCGAGCCCGCTCATCACCACACCGATCATGCTCTCGGGTACGTCGGCCACGACTTCCTCGTAGGGCTCCTCGATCCCACCGTCCGGGCCGAGATGCGTGATCACGTGGGGCCGTGAGACACTGAACTCGTAACCCTCTCGGCGCATGGTCTCCATGAGGATGGAAAGGTGCAGCTCGCCCCGGCCCGCCACACGGAACCGGTCCGGTTCATCCGTCTCTTCGACGCTGAGCGCGACGTTCGAGTGGACCTCGCGGAACAGCCTCTCGCGCAGTTGCCTCGATGTGACGTAGCGGCCCGATCGGCCGGAGAAGGGAGAGGTGTTGGGCCGGAACTCCACCGACAGTGTCGGAGGCTCGACGGCGATTCCCTCCAGGCGGACGGGCGCATCGGGATCGCACAGAGTGGACCCGATTTCGGCCCGCTCCATGCCCGCGATGGCCACGATCTGTCCGGCCCTGACCTCCGGCACCTCGACGCGACTCATCGCCTCGTAGGTGTAGAGCTTGGGAATCCGCACGGCCGCCTCGGGGGTGTCGGCGTCCAGCGCCCACATGGCGACGGTGTCCCCTTCCCTCACCACACCGTTCTCTACCCGGCCGATCGCCATCCGGCCCAGATAGGG
>JAMJQV010000267.1 GCA_023554435.1 Gemmatimonadota bacterium
GCCGTCGGGCGCTCGGTACCAGCAGTGCCGCCGCTCCTTGCCGCTCGGCGAGGTATGCGTCCGCGTTTCCGGTATGCCGTGCTCGAGCCGCCAACGCTCATGGTCATGGGCAGCGGCCTCGCTGTCTGTGTCGACGACGAGAAGACCTGATTCGCCTCCGAGGACGAGGCCCACGGAATCAGCTGCTCGGTAGCGATTGAAGAGCGGCTCGACCTGGTCATGTGTGGCAGCTCGGCCCTCGGGCTTGGACCACTTCGAGAGGGGCTTCTTGCCTCTGCATGGGATGGCCGGGGTTCCGAGGCGCTTGATGAAGTGTTGTGCGACTTCGGCGGGGGTTGGGGTGGTCATTTGACTGGCTTCCTTTGCCCGTCGTGGCGGGCTCATCCGACTTAGTTCACCGTTCGTACCTCCTTGCGATGGTGGCGTGGGCGATCTTGCCCTCTTGGCCAGCTGCACAGCTGTTTTCTCGGTTGGCGCAGCGTGCTTCGCGGCTGCGGATCCAGAGAATAGACCGGCTCGATGTGGTGGTCAAGGCCGTAATCGGGGACCGAATAGCTGGCTTCCTGAGAGGCGCTGTAGCGGCCGTCAGGGTGCGGGATTAGGGGAGATCGGAAGCTGACCGCGAAGCGGCTTGTGACACCTTGTGACAGGGTGTATGGGCCAAATTGGAAGCGGGCCAGAGCCACCCCAGCTCTGACCCGCATCCCGCAAGGAAGCTGGCGGTGAACCAGCCTCGGATGACCACGGGCAAGGTGTGGACCGAGGTCGCGCCAGGGCCCGTCTTTCCTCTGCCGCATGGTCGAAGGCGATCAGGCACGGTGAATGCCCTGCGTCTTCTGCTTGAGTAGTAGCAGCGGGCGCAACGCAACCCCGGTCGCACTCAAGAGCAGCGGTGCTCCTTTCTCTCCTCCGGCTGTGGTGGTGCCCGCCGTATCTTAAGAGACACGGGCGGGGAACCACTCACACGTGCCCAGGTGGTTCCCGGTGTTCAGAGGGGTGGCGAGTGCCGGTCCGTAACAGTCCACGCGCCCGTGCGGGACAGGGGTGCGGAGCTCCCGATCAGCAGAGCGTGCAACAGAGTGGCGCAAGCCGGCCCAGGTTTTGGCCCCGAGCACCGGATCACATGTCCTGCGCGCACTCGGAAGGCTGGCGTGAGCACACGACTTGAGGGCCGTAAGCGACTGGCCATAAGGCGGATGCCCCCCCCAGAAATCACAGGCACCCCCCGGCTCTGCAGAGGCACCCCTCACAGAGCTTTGGGAAGACCCCGCTCGAAAATTTCTCGAGAATTCCTGGCCAGAATTTTCGAGATCCGAGGACCCAGCATCCAAGGACCTGGCCGGCCGCCCCCGCTGCGGGTAGGTGGCACACCTACGTGACGCATCCTTCCGGCGGACCGCCGTGGCCTGCGGTCGAGCGCAAACCGACCGTGTGACTGTCAGGTCCTTAGGCCGCGGGTGGCCCTTCCAAGGCGTATTCCCCTATACTTCTTTCTCCGAGGTCCCACAGGAGGCGCGATGGCCGATCTGCTGCAACGTCTAAAGACAGCCCTGGCGGATCGCTAAGAGATCGAGGCCGAGATTGGTCGCGGCGGCAACGTCCTGCTCGAGGATGCGCAGGGATCGCTGCTCGACGTGGACCACGGCACCTACCCGTTCGTGACCTCCTCCACGACCACGGCAGGTGGAGCGGCGGCGGGAGTCGGAATCGGCCCCACCCTCATCGACGAGGTCCTCGGAGTGGTCATGGCGTACACGACGCGAGTGGGCGCCGGCCCGTTTCCCACCGAGTTGGAGGGCGATGAGGCGGACCGGCTCCGCAACCTGGGCGCTGAGTTTGGCGCGACCACGGGCCGGCCGCGGAGACCCGGCTGGTTCGACGGCGTCGTCGTTCGCCACGCGGCTGGCGTGAACGGCCTCACGGGACTGGCAGTGACGAAGCTCGACGTCCTCGACTCATTCGACGAGGTGCTCCTTGGCGTGGGGTACCAGCTCGACGGGGTGGCGACGGCGCACTTCCCTGAGCGCTCGGCCGATATCGAGAGGGTGCGCCCCGTAGACGAGAAGGAAGCCGGGTGGAACGCGGATACCGGTGCCTGCCGATCCTGGGATGAGCTCCCGGAGGCCGCGCGTCACTACCTGAAACGCATCGAAACGGTGTCCGAGGTACCGATTCGTCTGGTCTCCGTGGGCTCGGCCCGGAGTCAGATCATCAGGGTCGGCTGACGGGCAGGCGGGAGGCGCGGTTGGCTCGACGCTTCCACGGGAGGCTCCTGGCAACGGTAGCGTGCGCCGGCCTGGCGTCGCTGTTGTCTCCCTGTGCTTCCCGACTTGCGGCGCAACCCACCGAGCAGTCATCCAGCGCTCCGGCCGGAGTCCGACTCACCGTCGAGATCTCGGGCGTCGATGGGGTGCTCCGGAGGAACGTCCAGGCCCTGGCCGGCATCGTGCGCGCGTCACGCGCGAGAACCGTGCGCCCGGGCCACGTATACCGGCTGTTCGAAAAAGCCCCCGAGGAGATCGAGAGAGCCCTGCAGCCGTTCGGCTTCTACCACCCCTCCATCCAATCTTCGCTCGACACCGAGTCGGATCCATGGAGGGCCAGCTTCGTCGTTGAGGCGGGTCCGGCCATGCTCGTGGATCGCCTCGACGTGCGGGTCACGGGCGAGGCGGAGACCGACAGCGCTTTTCAGGCTGCCCTGGGTCGGCTCCCGCTCGCCGAGGGAGACACGCTCAACCACCCCGCATACGAGAGAGCCAAGACCTCCCTCGGTTTGCTGGCAGCCGATCGCGGGTACCTCGACGCCGTCTGGGACTCCAGCTTCATTCGGGTGGACCTGGAGCAGAACCGCTCGGAGGTCGTGCTGCACATGACTTCGGGGCCGCGCTTTCGTTTCGGCGCGGTATCGATCGACCAGGAATGGGTCGACATGGACATCCTGGAGCCCCACATCGGGTTCAATCCTGGCGACCCGTTCGACACCTCATTCCTGCGTGACCTGCAGTCCGGTTTGGCCGGGACGACGTACTTCGCAAACGTGGAGATCGTGCCACGACGCGACCTCGCGGACGACGATCTTCGGGTCCCGATCGAGATCCACTCCACCGCCCGAAAGACGAATCGGTGGGAGATCGGTGTTGGTTACGGCACGGACACAGGCCCCCGGATCCGGCTGGCCACCGAATTCCGCCGCCTCAACCGCCGTGGGCACTACGCGGACGGAGATGCGCGCCTGTCGACGACCGAGCAGAGCATCACGGCTCGATACAACATCCCGGTTGGATTCCCCAATCCATCGCTGTGGACGGTCACCGGCCGCTACGGTCGGATCGAGTGGGTGACGAGCAAGACGCTGCAGGGTCTCGTGGGGCTCAGCTACGCACACCTCCGAGGCGAGGTCCGCGAAGTCTTCTCGATTCGATACCAGCAGGACGACTACACGGTCGCTGCTGACACGGGGGTCTCGCACCTCACGCAGCCCATCGCTGCCTGGACGTTCGCCGACGCCGACAATCGGCTGTACGCCACGCGGGGCATCGGGGGAACCCTCGAACTACGGGGTGCCATCGACGGATTCGCGTCCTCGGCCAGCTTCTTCCGGGCGTGGACGACCCTCAAGGCGATCCGCGGGCTCTCCCCGAAGCTACGGAGTGTGTTCAGAGCGGAGATCGGGTGGATCGGCACCGGGCAGTTCCGGGAGCTTCCGCCCGCAATCCGTTTCTTCGCCGGCGGTGACCGTAGCATCCGCGGGTACGACTATCAG